>CAYUZF010000066.1:296-11052 GCA_964449615.1 uncultured Aureispira sp. | reverse complement strand
CGCTAACGCCTGCAATTGTAGAAACGGGAGCAGAAGTGCGCGTACCGCTTTTTATTAAAAAGGGTGACAAAATTCGTATTGACTCCGAATCAGGAGCTTATATGGAGCGCATGAAAGACTAAATACTAAAACCAGACTATAGAGAAACGTAATTATAGACCTAAGAAACTGTGTATACAGTTTCCTAAAAAAAACGAACTTATTATGGAGTTTGAGAAAATCAAAGAACTCATTAAGTTGATTCAAAAATCTAAGATCAGCGAGTTTAAATACGAAGATGAGCTGTCTAAAATCAGTATTCGCACCAAAAGCTACAGCAACCAACGCGAAGTAATGGTACAGCCTTCAGTAATGCCCAGTGTGCAAATGCCTGCCATGCCCGTCCAAGCTGCTGCAACGACGCCTACAGCGCCTAGCCAAGAAGCTGCTCCCGCTGCAGAAACTCCTAAAAAAGAAGAAGCCAGTAACTATTTGGAAATTAAATCTCCTATGGTTGGTACCTTTTACCGTTCTGCCTCACCAGAAAAACCAGCTTTTGTAAAAGTAGGTGACAGTATAACGGCAGACAGTAACGTTTGTTTGATCGAAGCGATGAAGCTGTTCAACGAAGTAAAATCGGAGGTAGAAGGCCGTATTGTTAAAGTACTAGTAGAAGATGCAAGTCCAGTGGAATACGGACAAGCATTGTTCTTGGTAGAACCCGCTTAGAGATAGGCTTGACCACTATCTAAAGATGTAGTTTGATCACCCACAGGCTCCGCAGCTGCACCGAGTAGCCGCGCGGCGTCTGGCTGTAAACAACGATACCATGTTCAAAAAGATATTAATTGCCAATAGAGGCGAAATTGCTTTGCGCGTTATTAGAACGTGCAAGGAAATGGGCATCAAAACTGTAGCGATTTATTCGTCTGCGGATGCCGATAGTTTACATGTGCGTTTTGCCGACGAGGCGGTATGTGTAGGCCCTGCTGCTAGTAGTTTGTCATACCTAAATATTCCAAACATCATGGCAGCGGTAGAAATTACCAATGCAGATGCGGTACACCCTGGCTATGGCTTCTTGGCTGAAAATGCCGAATTTGCCGAAATTTGTTCTCAAACTGGCGTCAAATTTATCGGCCCTTCTCCAGAGCACATTCGCAAGATGGGCGATAAAATCACGGCCAAAGAAACCATGATCGAAGCAGGGGTGCCTGTGGTACCTGGCTCCGAGGGGTTGATCCAGAACATTGACCAAGCCCAAGAAATCGCCAACGAAGTAGGTTATCCGATTATGCTCAAAGCTACTGCAGGTGGTGGCGGGAAGGGCATGCGTTTGGTTTGGAAGGAGGAAGAATTAGAATCCAACCTAAATGCGGCTCAAAATGAGGCGCGTGCTTCGTTTGGCAATGATGGGATGTATATTGAAAAATTTGTAGAAGAACCCCGCCACATCGAAATTCAAATTGCAGGGGATCAATACGGCGAAGTATGCCACCTTTCGGAAAGAGAATGTTCTATACAGCGCCGCCACCAAAAATTAGTCGAAGAATCTCCTTCGCCCTACCTAGACGACCAACTCCGCGAGGAGATGGGACAGGCAGCCATTGCTGCGGGTAAGGCTATTGGTTACGAAGGTGTTGGAACGGTAGAGATGAATACCAGAATCCAAGTAGAACACACGGTAACCGAAGAAGTAATAGATTATGATTTGATCCGCGAGCAGATTAAAATTGCTGCGGGCGAAAAAATATCTGGGGATAATTATTACCCTACTATGCACGCCATCGAGTGCCGTATCAATGCGGAAGATCCTTTTAATAATTTCCGCCCTTGTCCAGGTAAAATCACTTCTTTCCACAGTTCTAAGGGACACGGAATTCGGGTAGATACGCATGTGTATGCAGGTTATACTATTTCTCCTTACTACGATTCTATGATCGCCAAACTAATTTGTAAGGCGCGCACAAGAGAGGAGTGTATCGCAAAAATGCGCCGTGCATTGGATGAGTTTATTGTAGAAGGAATCAAAACTACGGTTCCTTTTCACCGTATGTTGATGGACGAAGAGAAATTTATTACGGGAGATTTTACAACCAAATTCATTGATTCTATGGATTTGAGTGAAAAAAAGCCGAAAGAGGTTTAAAGTCATAATTAATACAATTTTTATGATAAACAGCTCATTCCTATGTGTAGGAGTGGGCTGTTTAGGTTTTAAAAACCTATTTAAATGGAGTTATTATGAATGGTTTATTTTATGTAACTGCTTGTTTTTGAAAAGAAAATAGAAACACTGTTTTATTGGTAACTTTAAGTATTACCCCCATTGAATACTTTATTTCTTATATACCGTTTCACGCCTGTATTTTCCTTAGTGCTGTTCTTTGGACTGCCGTCTGCATGGGCGCAGCAATACCGTATACTGGTAGAAGCGATATCGGTAGAAGAAGGGCTCTCTAACCGCTTTGTGCGCAGCATACTACAGGATTCTAGGGGGTTTATGTGGTTCGGAACTCAAATAGGCCTCAATCGCTACGACGGCTATCGTTTCAAAACCTTCAATATCAAAAACTCTGCGTTGCAAGAAGACCACATCGAGCAAATGTGGGAGGATGCCGATAGTAATTTGTGGTTGGGGTATGGACTCAACAGCGAGTCCAACAAATCCTTTGACAAGATTGATGTGTTGAACATAAATACCTTGGAAATAAAAACTTTAGAGGAATACTTGGGGGATTCGCTGCCCCTATCCATTAAGGATATTCATAGAATACACAGTAGAACGGGCAGTAAGCAGCTCTACTTGACCACAACAACTGGACGAATCTATTTATACAAAGGACAAGGAGAATTTGAAGTTTTCTACGACCAACAAGAGGCAGCCACTATTCAAGATCTTTGGTTTGGACCGCGTTATACTTGGATCTGTAGCAGCAAGAAGCTACTGGCCATTAACGACAAAAAAGAAGTGGTCTACGAACAAGCTTTGGAAATTCCTTTTCAAAAACACGGGGACTTCTTTGCTCAAATAGATGGAACAACCATGCTGTTGTCCATCAACGACGGCTTTAAAATCGAGCGTGCATTAGAATGGCGGGCAAAGGAAAACGTCTTGTTGGAGCGCGATAGTTTGGCGTTGTTTGACAAAGAGATGCTACTGGACATAGATGTACAATACAGTGAGCAACTCAACGACAATTTTAACCTCTTGTACAATAGAACAGAGTTTAATCTTTACGATAAAGAAGGCAATCTACTTTATGCGGATAACTACCGCAATGCTGGAGAACCGCTTCGAGTGGTTTATGTTGATCGTCAAGACAATATTTGGCTGGGAATAGCTACCAAAGGATTGCTCAAAATTAGTATCCCTAAAAAGCGGTTTGATGTCTACCTAAAGGGAGTGTCTACCCGTGCTATTACGCATTACACCAATCCTAGAAAACTAATAATTAACAGTTACAACGGGCGCTTTCTTATTGATGAGCTCACCACAGAGACTTCGTACATCAGCGATCACGTGGATAATATCATTATTCCCTCCAAGTTTGGCAATCATTATTGGGCTTCTCTTCTTGTTAAACTCAATAAATTGGATGGAAAGACGCTAGAGTCTGTAAACGTCTACACTTATGAGCAAGACCCTTTTTTAAAAAAGACACGAGAGACTGCCACCCCATTGCACAGCATGTGGGGCATGTATGAAGATAAATCGGGAGGTGTTTGGTTGGGTTTGGACAATGGTCTGGGCTACTTGGCCAAAGGCGCCGATTCGCTGACCTTGTACGATGTGCCGCCGCCCTGCGAACAGCTTAACAGCAGCATGATTTATGATTTTCATGAAAATAAGTACGGATTTTGGATTGCCAGCTCTACAGGCTTGTATCTACGCCGCCACGATCACATTTGGGTTAAATACAGTCGCCAACAAGATGCTCCTTACCAACTGGCTTTTGATTATTTGTACGATATAAATGAAGATAGCCGAGGTAATCTGTGGTTGGCCACACGAGGAGGAGGTATACAATGTCTTAACCCAAAAACGGGCGTTTGTCGTCAATGGACTACGCAACAAGGCTTGTCGCACGATGTTGTTTATGCCAGCTTAGAAGACGACTATGGCGATATTTGGATGAGTAGTAACAAGGGCTTGATGCGCATGGATTCGGCAACGTACCTCATCAATACCTTTCTGCCCAGTGATGGCCTGCCTCATGAAGAGTTCAATAGAAAATCGGCCTATAAAAATCATAATGGACGCTTGTATTTTGGAGGTCTATCGGGCGTCGTTGGCTTTGATCCCAGTGACTTTTCGGATAAGGATGAAACGATTCCTCCCTTGCAGGTAACGCGTTATCAATACTTTGATGGCAAGGAGAGTAAATTGGTAGATGCTACGCCTACCTTAGACCAAAATGGAAAAATTAAGTTAACTTATGACGATTTGTTTTTTGTAGTAGAATTGGCATTGTTGGATTATAAGGTAGGCGCTCCTAAGACCTATGCCTACCAAATAGAAGGGATGCAAGAAAACTGGAGCTTTACCAAAAATCCAATGATACGCGTTGACGGTCTGCGGCCTGGAGAATACAACTTGCGCGTCAAAGCAGAGCTGAGTTCGGGCAGTTGGTCGCCTGTACTGCTGGAAGTACCCATTCAAGTAGTAGGGCCTTTTTATTTACAGTGGTGGTTCATACTTGGTGTGATAGCGGTGGTGTCGGTCTTGGTGTGGGGGTATACCCGTATGCGCGAGCGCAGTTTGCAACAGACCAAATTGCTATTGGAAAAGCGGGTGCGCGAACGGACGCAAACCATTGAAGAGCAAGCCGCCGCATTGCGAGAACTGGACGAAGCAAAAACTCGATTTTTCGACAATATTTCTCATGAACTGCGCACCCCCCTTACGCTTATCTTAGGCCCCGTAGAAGCTGCCTTGAACCAGCACCCAACCAAAAAAGCAGAAGAAATACAGCCGCTTTTGCATTTGGTACGCAAACAGGGGTTAAAGCTCAAACAGCTCATTGAACAGATTTTGAATCTATCTAAGCTAGAAGCCGATAAACTAGCTTTAGAAGAACAACCCCAAGTACTAGCAGAGGTGTTGAAGCGCTTGTGGTCTAACTTTGAAGCACAGGCCGAATTGCAAGGTGTAGAATGGTTGCTGAATCAGGAAATACCCCCACAACTGCGCGTATGGATGGATGCCGATAAGTTGGAAAAAATAATCAACAACTTATTGAGCAATGCGCTCAAACACACGTCCGAAGGCGAATATGTGGGAATGAGTACACGCTGGGATACCGCTACAAATTGCCTCTACCTCAATGTTAACGACACGGGTAAAGGTATTGCCAAAGAAGATTTGCCCCATATTTTTAAACGCTTTTACCAATCCAAAGAAGGTAAGGCGATCGGTGGAACGGGCATAGGCTTGTCGTTGGCCTCTCAATTGGCGCAGCTGATGGGAGGAGATATCCAAGTAGCAAGCATCATGGGAACAGGAAGTACGTTTATGTTGACGGTGCCCTTTAGACCTTTGAAAGAAGCAGCGCCTGTGTTAGAAGCTGTAGCAGAATCGTTTATATTGCCTGCACCCGCGTCTGAACAATCGGCTACGGTGCTGATCGTAGAAGACCTCCTTGATATGCGCTTATTTTTAAGCGACTTGCTGAGTCAGTATTACAAGGTAAAAACAGCGGAGAATGGACAGGTTGCCTTCCGTTTATTACAGGAAAAAAACCACGAGATTGATTTGGTGCTTTCTGATGTAATGATGCCCAAAATGAACGGCTTCGAGTTGTTGACTAAAATAAAAGAACAACCACAGGATGCACAAGTGCCTGTTATTATGTTGACAGCTCGCACGGCTGAGCGCGATAAATTAAAGGCGCTGCGCATCGGAGTGGATGATTATTTACAAAAGCCTTTTTCGAATAAGGAGCTGCTGGCGCGGATAAAAAATTTATTGGAGCATTACGAGCAGCGGCAGTTGTGGATTCAAGAGCAGAAGGACAACTTGGAAGAGGCGCCTCAAAAAGAGGTTATTAAAGACAAAAGCACACCTAATGGGAACGAATGGCGCGAAGAATTGCCTGTAGAGGTGGTGACTGATCCATGGACAGAGCATTTGGAAGAAGTAGTAAAACGAGAGATTGGCAACACGCAATTCAATTTGGTGCATTTGGCGCACGATTTAAATTTGAGTGAACGCCAGTTGCGCCGAAAAATAAAAGCTAAAACAGGATTGACGCCCAACCAGTATTTTCGCTGTATCAAACTGGACTTAGCGCGCAATTTTTTAGAAACCCGCCGTTATCAAACTGTTGCCGAAGTCGCCCACAAAGTAGGCTTTTCCAACGTGCATTATTTTTCTAAGCTCTACCTGGCACAGTATGGCAAAAAACCCATCGAATACCTGCGCTAAACTGTTGCTACAAAATAGACAACAAAGCCACAACAATGACCAACAACAAAACTCCAAAAACGATGGCTTTGTAATTGCTGTTGTCTTTGTAATATTCGTACATGATTTCGAGTAGTTCGGGCCATTCGGTACCCCTTGCCAATCCTTCAGAAGCCAAAAAGAGATAAGGGCTTTTGTAACCTTTTGAGTCGTGGTTGCCGTGTTTTTTGAGAATAAAAAAGTTTTCGTTGAGGAAAACCAATTCGTACAACTCATGGTGGCCTGCAAACTGTAAAATGATACCGCGCAGGTCGTGTTCCCAAGCCCCTTGGCCTACATCACCATCTATAATGTGCCAGTACTCGCCCTGCTCTTTGAACACATGCAACACCGCTTCCTGAAATTCCACATTGTCGCGTACTTCCATCCAGCGCCGATTTAGGTAGAATTCATAATCAGATAGGCCTTCGCTGTAGGGGCGCAAGTAGCGCATCAGAAAGCCAATACCCTCCGCCAAATTGTCAAACTTAGGAAGATCATCGTTGCTAGAAGAAAATAAGCGGTTTATGAAACTCATACGCGCAAGGTAGTAAATAGATACAAAATTTGCTAAAAGCAATAAAGGTACCGTTTTTTTTATAAGTTCTCTAGTTCGCGATCACTTAGACCAGTAAGCGCTTTGATTTGAGCATAGGTAAACCCTTCTCGCAGCATATTGCGAGCAATTTCTAGACGTTCTGCCTTACGCCCTTCTTGTCGACCCTCTTCACGCCCTTCTTGTCGACCCTCTTCACGCCCTTCCTCTCTAGAGGTATGTACTACATTGTTAAGATCCCAATAGTGCTTTAAACTATTTTGATAGTCCTTTCTTTCATTAGGGGTGAATTTAGCAATTTCTGCGATTTCAAACAATCTTTTAAAAATGCGTTCTTGCAGCTGTTGAGGGCGATCTTGAAGGTGCGCCAAGTGTTTAAGGACGTAGAGCCATTTATCAAACCGTGTTTTTAGTTCGCTCTCGGTTTTGTTGAATTTGCGCAGCTCTATATACACAAATTTCAGTTTGTCGTAAAAGACGTTGCAGTTTTGATCTTTTAACTGTACCTCGTGCAGCCACTCCTCACTATCTTTGTGTTCTTCAAAAACAAAATCCAAAATACCCACGGAGTAAACAGCAGACAGTTCATAATTCCAGGTATTTTTTTTGGCCTGTTCTACAATGGGAAACGAGGCGTAAAACAGACTTCTATCTTTGAAAAAATTCTGCTTGGCTTTTTGCATTTCTACAATAAAATGCTCTCCATTTTCTCCTATGCAGTACAGATCAAAAATTGCTTTGCGATCTATTTCTGTCAGTCCTTGTCGTTCTCCTGAATGATAATTTAATTCCTTAATTTTATGATTTGGTAAAAGGGCATTCAAAAAGTCAATTAACAAGATCTTATTGGGCTCGGAACCAAACAGTTTTTTGAATCCGAAATCCGTTAAGGGATTGATGTATTTGTCTTTAAAGTGGTCCATGATGATTAGAATTTGATGATAGACTACAAAAATAACTTTTTTCTACAACTTTAAGAACAGGTTTTGGTACGGTATGCTAAATGTCGTACTTTGTTGCTTTATTTTGCTCTTTAATACCAAAATATGTCTGCTCAGTTACCCAAAGTTTCCATCATTACGATTTGCTACAACGCCGCTGCAACCATAGAAAAGACACTACAAAGTGTTGCCGCTCAAGATTATCCCAATATTGAGTATTTGATTATTGATGGGCAGTCAAAGGACAATACGTTAAAAATTGCAGCGCATTACCGCGAACACATTAGCAACGTGCTGAGTGAACCTGACAAAGGCATTTATGATGCAATGAACAAAGGGTTGGCGCTGGCCACTGGAGAGTACATTTGGTACATGCATGCCGACGACCAGATTTACGCTTCCGACACGTTGAGTCAAATCATGCGCAACCACCAAGACGAGGATTTTATTTACGGGAAGGCTCTATTGATCAACGAGCAGGGGGAAGAACGCAGTTTGGAGCGTCGCAAGCCGCATCCCAACGCCGAAACACTGACTTGGAAAACTATGAAACAAGGGATGGCCATCAGCCACCAAGCAATGTTGGTACGGCGCAGTTTGGCACCCAAATACGATTTGAGCTACCGCTATGTGGCCGATTTTGATTGGTTGATTCGCGTGCTAAAGCGCAGCAAAACCGTACGCGATACAGGCATTTATTGGTGCCGCTTTGCCGAAGGGGGCATTTCCACCCAACACCGCAACGCTTCGTTAAAAGAACGCTTTGCCATTCTTCAAAAACACTTCGGATTGGTGCCCACGCTTTGGCAGCACGTACTCATTACTTGGAAAGCTTTGCGCCGTGGCTCTATGAGCTAGAAAAAAGAAGGCCATCGGATTGCCAGTTATTGAATAGAGGCTTTACAGCCGTATAAACACAATACCATGCCCCAAACAGAACTATTAGCCGACGCAAGAACCATCAATAATACTGCTACCAATTTGTATTCAGCCAACGCGGTAATGGGGGCTACCTTTTTGGGGACTCCCCTAGCAGGGGGCTACCTGTTGGCGCAAAATGCCAAAGCATTGGCGCAGCACGGACAATTATCACGGATTTGGGTGGGAGCGTTGTGCGGCTTTTTGGCAATAGTGGGTTTGGTGTTGCTCTCGGACAATATGAATAGCTTAGATTGGGGTCTGAGTATTGCGTTGGCCATTGCAGCACGCATTTATTATAATAAAAAACAACAAGCAGCTGTACAGCAGCATCTAGTAAAAGGGGGAACTTACTACGGTTGGGGACGCGTTGTAGGGATTATCCTCTTGTTTTTAGGGTTAGGTACAGCGGTTGTACTTCCTTTGACCATTTTCCTTGAAGAACCGATGGATATAGAGCGGGAAGAGTTAGCGGAAGTGGAACAGGGGGTAGCCATAGACGAAGAAGAAGCTATGCAGATCCTTCAGTACGGGGAGGTTGGACATACTATTTTTTACGATCAAAAACAGCTTACAGCAGAAGAAATAGATGCCTTAGCAGAACAATTGACCCGATGGGACTATTTTGATGCCGACGCCAAATGGCTCTTTGTAGATGTTGAGCAAGAGGATTATATACTAATGATTTACGACTACACAGCGGAGCCCGAAAGCACCGCCACCACACAGCGCTATCAAGCATTAAAAAACCAGCTAGAAGAAGCATTTTCCGAAGCAGCCTTCACCCTTTATTTAATGAACGAGGAACTAAACGAAACATTGGCTGAGTTCTAATCCTGAAAATTTACCCACCCATGAGCTACGAAGAACTACTAGACAGCAGGAGTTTGTTCCCATTGCTTGGATCGAAGCGGTGTTGACAGAGTATGGAGGAAATTAATAACAACAACTTATGAATCAAATAGACATACTGGATGAAGGCGGCTTGAAGGGGCGCAAAGAAGGCAAGGTATACGGTAAAACTAAACTGCTTATTGGGACGTTTTTCGCAGGTGCCTTTGTTGGTGGGTATATGCTTGCCGCCAATTATAAAATACTGGGTCAGAAAGAGAAAGTACTGCCTACTTGGCTTGCGGTGATCGCGGTAACCATTGCGATGATTGGTATAATCTTTTTTGTACCTGGCGGCGAAGGCATTCCCAGCGCGGCATTTACCCTACCTATCGTGGGTGTTATTGCTCTTGTTTATAAAAATACCCAAGAAGAGGCGGTAGAACAATTTATAGCCGAAGGAGGCGAGGAGTACAGCGGTTGGCGGGTTGTGGGGCTTGTCGCGGTAGTCGCTTCGATTTTTATAATCCTCGGAGTTGGTACGTATCTTTTTTATGCAGAACAGATCGAAGAAGGCGACTGGATAGAGCAAACGATAGAAGAGCCTGCTCCTGCTCCTGAATCGGATATTGCTACATTGAGCTATGGCGACGAAGGGCATAACATAACCTATTTTACCAACCAGTTTTCTAGTTTAGACGTGGACGAAATTGGGGATGAATTGGTGAATGAAGGGTATTTAGAAGCGCCCGCTAAAAATATATTTGTAGAGTTTTTTGAAGGGCAGGTTGTTTTTTCGGTTGCCGACCCTGCGGTCGATGCTGAGAATCCGAATACGGCGGCCAATGCGGAAACCTATGGACGGTTAGCAAGAGGCATGCAAGTGTTTTTAGAAGAGCCCGTGCGCGTGTTGTTGATGTCAGAGGACTTTCAGACCGTTTTGGCGGAATATTAAAAACGTTAAAAACTGCTTCCATGAACTACGTAGAGGTATTAGATGATCAAAGAAAAAAAGAACTACCCGCTAGTAGAACCTACAGCAAAACGCAGGTCTTGTTGGGAGCATTCATAGGCGGCCCTTTGGCC
>CAYUZF010000066.1:0-209 GCA_964449615.1 uncultured Aureispira sp. | reverse complement strand
CGCCTTATACCTTTGCAGTGCTGCACCCGCTGGTGGTTTTATGGATTACCGCTGTGGTGTTCAACAACTCTCAAGATGCAGCCGTACAACAGCAATGGGCAGCGGGCGGTAAAGTGCGGCAACATTGGCAGACGGTAGTGGTGGCAGCAGCGGGCTTAGTAAGCACATTGGGAATAGTTGCTATAGGAAGTTACTTTTTTGTTTGACCC
>CAYUZF010000065.1:23193-23638 GCA_964449615.1 uncultured Aureispira sp. | reverse complement strand
CCATTGTTCTTAACGATTTGGGCGACGCGGGCGCAGGCTTTGGCCATCAAACCAACAAAGTCACCATTATTGAGGCCAGCGGCCAACAAACCAATTATCCACTCAAAAGCAAAGCAGCCGTCGCGCAAGACATTACCGAAAAGGTAATCGAGTTGCTGCAACGAGGCTCCTAAAACGCTGTTAAAGTTGATGGCTCACTATACGTTTTGCGTATTTTTTTCGTTTTTTATAAAGACACCCTCTTCACTCCTTTTCATTCGTTTTGATAGAACCACAATAGCAGATGTATAAAATAGTATTCTTAGCCGCTCTTTTGTTTTTTGTAACGGCACGCAGCACACAAGCACAAGAATTTAACACCCAAGTCACGGTTAACACCCCCAAGATTCAATCGGTTGAACCGCGCTTGTTTAAGAATTTTGAAGTCGCTGTAGCGGAATTTATG
>CAYUZF010000065.1:22426-23183 GCA_964449615.1 uncultured Aureispira sp. | reverse complement strand
TGATTTTGAGCCTGGCGAGCGTATTGAGCTTAATATTGTTATTACGGTCAACCGAGAACTTTCGCAAACTTCTTTTGAAGGAGAAATGACCATCCAAGCTAGTCGTCCTGTGTATGGTACGGGGTACAACTCTATTATTTTTCAAACGCTGGATAAGGATTTTACATTTTCGTACAACGAGTACGAACGACTGGATTTTTCAGAAAACACGTATACGTCTAATTTAACTTCTACGCTTGCTTTTTATGCCTATGTTATTCTAGGAATGGACTACGATTCTTTTTCCGAAATGGGCGGGGAGGTCTATTTGCAAAAAGCACAAGATATTTTAAATGCCGTTCCAAGAGGAAAAATCAAAGGCTGGACGGCGGCTGGAACCATCAACCGCAGCCGTTATTGGTTGATTGAGAATCTGTTAAATCCCAGAATGCAGGACATGCGCCGCGCGATGTATCAATACTATTTGTTGGGCTTGGATCGCATTGCACAAGAAGACCAACTAGAAAAAGGGTTGACCTCTATTTTCAAGGCCCTACAAACGATAGACGCTACCAATCAATCCAATCCCAATTCTATGTGGGTACAAATTTTTTCGGATGCTAAAAAAGATGAAATCTTAGACCTGTTTCAAGTCGCGGATTTTAATACCAAACGGCAAGTTTACAGCATTATGGTAAAACTGGACGGCACCCGCGCCGAGGCCTATCGGGCTTTACTAAAATAATTCAACCGCACAAAAAACAACAGCTATGGCCAC
>CAYUZF010000065.1:19333-22416 GCA_964449615.1 uncultured Aureispira sp. | reverse complement strand
TTATCTAACCGACTTGCATCTGGATGAAGCCTATCCCGAACAAGCGGGTGCCAATACGGTACTGCATTGGGAAAAAGTGCTGCAAGATGTGGCCGCGCGTGGAGTAGAGCGCGTTATTCTAGGCGGTGATTTGGGAGAGGCGCACACGCTTTCCTATTTGTTTGACAGCCTACAAACTTACCCAGATTTGCACCTAACACTAGGCAACCACGATGCGCTATCTGATATACGGCCTCATTTTAAGCCCGCACAACAGGCGGCGACTACCTTGCATTATGCGTTCGACGAAGGCGGCTACCGCTACATTTTTCTGGACAGCAGCACAGGCATGTTGAGCACCGAGCAATTCCGCTGGCTACAACAACAATTAAAAACACCTGCTTCTATACTGCTTTTTATCCATCATCCTATTTTTGGTATCAATGCTTTGGTGGATGAATTGTTTCCCTTGAAGGGCAGAGCGGTGTTGCAGGATTTGTTGCTGCGGGCTGGGCGGCGCATTACTATTTTTTGTGGGCACTACCATACGCCGCACCAACAGACACAAGGATCGGTCACCCAGTACATTGCCCCCGCTGTTTCGGTGCAATTCGATGCTAAAACCCAATACAAACAACTGCGTTTCCAAGCAGAGCGTTTTGGGTATCGGTTGCTTGCTGTAGAAGCGGAGGCGGTGCGCTCGGAAGTGGTTTGGGTGTAGGTGCTAATAACGTTATAACGCTTGCCTACTCTTTTTTGAAGACAACGCTCCTTGATGTTTTTTTTTGCATTCAACAAATAATTCTGGAGGGTTGTTCTTATCGGCTAACGTCTATCTCCTTCTGACTGGTCTAACAACTTTCCTAGTATAAGGGTTGGCAAAAACTGTCGTCGTTGGTATATACTTGCCAATCTGCTTTACCCCCAAATATTCCATCCATCCCTGGATCCTTAATATCGGTGACTACACTTGCCGCATTAGCTGATATTTTGCTGATATGCAGAGTTTCGTCCTTATTGAGCAGTAAAAATTTGCGCATTAAAGTAGGCGTATTCTCTGACAACTCTTCTCCTTTTGTCCAAATATGTTCCAGTTCAAACCCAGTAGGCAATCCTTTATTACTATCAAACAGCACTTCTAAAATTTGCTCTTGTTCTTTCTTAGTTAGTGTATTACCAAACCCCGTATCTAAGTGCTTTTTGACAGTTGCAGTACTTAGTTTAAACTGTATGTCTAGTTCCATTGCAAACACAGCTTCTTGCTCTTTATAGGTAATTTGCAACAAGGTAATTTCTAATGGAAACCCCTTAATGGATTGTGGTGAGGCGGCCAAATCTGTGACCAACCAATAACTTTTACCTTGCTGTTCTACTTTTACTAAACTCAAATCAACTTCTAAAGCAGCAGCAAAGTCTTCTCCATTCCAATCTTTGTCCACTAATTTCCAACTCCATTTTTTGTTGGTCTTTTCTGTGTAAGATAGGATATAATTATTCGAATTATTTTTCATATGTAAGTTTATTTTTAATTGTAATGAAGTTACTTAGAATCGATACTAATTCATTTGGACTGTTTAGCTAACTTTCTATGCAACTAATTTAGGTAAGTTTTCCATTCGTTATTAGTATTGAAAAAATTGTATCCTTTTTCTCCATTGCTCTGTAGATGTCCCAACCAATTTCCCTCCAAGTCAAAAACGTTGTAACCGTCTTTCTTGTTAGATACAGCGTACTTTCTAAAATCATAGCTGCTGTCGAAGTAGAGCAACACTTCCTTTTCTTGAATGGGTACAACGATTTCTCCTGCGATACCCTCTTTGCTAAACTCATAATAGCCCTCAAAATTATTAGTTTTGGTTGGATCTATGGCTGGATTTTTTTCTGGGTGCACATTGGCGTTAAGGGCAGGGTTGAGATTAGCATTTTTTTCTGGATTTAGGTTCGCATTGCGATTGGGATTGATATTAACATTGCGATTGGGATTGATATTGGCATTTCTGAGTGGGTCAATATTGGCATTTCTGAGTGGGTCAATATTGGCATTTTTGTTGGGATTTAAGTTGGCGTTTTGCATAGCGTTTATGATATAGTTAGCATTGGGATTTCTGTTCTTAGGAGGTTGAATGCTATTGTTGGTAGTTATTATGGCTGTTATTGCTGTCGAATCATTTTCTTGTTGATCGTCCCCTGTAGTGGTGACACCTTGTCCACAACCTACAGCCATCAAAAGCACAACACCCAGAGCCACTAAATGGATGGTCGTTTTCATTGGTTATTATAAAATTAAATGAAAGGATACCCTTATCGTAAGGGTATCCTCTATTATGTCTATTCTTATAGAGAACCGACAAAACTGCTATCATTGGTTGTAATATCCCAATCCGCAGAACCTACTATATCCATTCCTGGATCATCAATTCCTGAAGGATCTACATTATTCGCTGCTGTTTTGACAATACTTAGGCCACTACCATTGCTAGTGCAAGTAAAAATTCTAGTCACTGTAGTGGCAGAACCTGGTAAGACCTGACTACGTGTCCATTCTTTTTTAAGATTCAGGCTGGCACTCACACCATTACTGTTACTCGTTGTTCCCTCTCCAGCTCCTGAAGGGTTGGGCAAAGAAGCTCCGATTTCTTGCTTTTGCTCTGCTCCCAATGTAAAGCCCACACCTGTAGTTGTGGAGACACTTACATCAGCAGTAGATAGTTTAAATTGAATGTTAATAGTAAATGCCAAATTTCCTCCTATAGAGTAATACTTAGAACTAATTTCAGAAACCTCTAACTTAAGACCTGTCGTAGATTGGGGAGAAGGTGTTACACCATCCAGAATCCAATAAACTTGCCCTCCTCTGTTTACTTTACCGAAAGCGAAATCAATTTCCAGTGCGGCTCCAAAATCGTGATGCGTAAAATCTAGATCCATTAACTTCCACGTCCATTTTCTGTACTTTATTTCCTCATAAGAAATAGGTGTGTAGCTTGTTCCTCCATTGTTTTGTCCCCTCTCTGTGCGCAACTGCTCTATATGTGCAACTAAGCGATCAATTCTTTGTCGTAAAGTAGTTATTGTTCGGTTTTCAGCCTCTGTAATTTGAACAC
>CAYUZF010000065.1:17217-19323 GCA_964449615.1 uncultured Aureispira sp. | reverse complement strand
AACACTACCATCAGAGCTAGCAGTAGTTGCGTTGCTTGTAAATTCATCTAAATTTCTTCTGTGCTCTCTAAGGGTTTGTCTTGCTTCTTCTATTTCGTCCATGTCTTTATTTGTTTTAGTACTTTAGTTATTTAATTCCAAATTTTTTCTCCATCTCGGAAAGCGATTTCTCGATTCTTTGGAGCAAATCTTCCGCTCCTCCATCCAATTCTTGAGTATCGTCTGTTGTTTGCGTTTCATCCATATCTTCCCGCAATTCCTTGATTAGAGCACTCAATTCATCAATTTGGGCTTGTTCATCGGTATCGATTAATCCATCTTCTGCAAACGCTTTTTTATAATTTTCAAGCATATTTTGCATTTTTTCTAGCTTGGCCTCTTTCTTAGCTTTTAATTTATCGTCCATGTTTATACTGTGTTAAAGGTTATCGTTTTGTTTTTATTAGATCTCACTCTTCATTTTCTCTAGCTCTCTTCTAATAGCTGCCAAATTGCTGTTCACTTTCTCTAATCGTTCGGGGTCAAATGGCCGCCGCGCTCTTCTACTGCTGCTTTGAGTTCTGCAATTTTATTTGTCATCGCATCAATTTGCTCCTGCTCTTCGGCATCAACAATTCCATCAGCTTCTGCTTTTTTAATAAGATCGGCCAATGCTTTTTCGTATTTTTCTACGTTGCCCATCAATTTGACTTTAGGGGCTTTACCAATAGCCTGATTCATTTTCTGTATCCCTTGATCCATTTTTCCAAGTTGGTTAGCCAGTCTTTCCTTGTTCTTTTGAATGTTTAGATCTTCGGTAGTATCTTGCTCTTCAGTAGTATCTTGTTCCTCTATCGTGTCTGTCTCGTCTTGTGGTACTTCTTCTATAGTTTCTTCCTCTTCAGAATCATCTTCTACAATTTGTCCACTGAAGACAGCAACAGCCTTAATTCCTGCAAACCACGCCTTCAATTCCTTTAATAGTTTAGGCCATTTGCCTTGTGGAATTTTACTGTTAGAATCGGGCTCAAAACACAATACTTTCTTGCCATTGATAGTCTTCACGTATGCAACTCCGATACTGGCTTCTTTAGGACTAGCCGTCATACTCTTCTCTACTTTCCCCGATTTCATTTCTACCTGTTGGAAATGCTTATCTAACTTCTTGTTCTCTCCAAAACCTAAAAAGTGACCTAGTGGCTTGTCTTTATCATCTTTAAAATAATTTAGAGCTAGATGAAAAGGCGTTTTTGTCTCTGGATTTGCAGCCAATTTTTTTGCTCCCGATTTCGCCAAGTTTTTGGCTTTGTTTTGTTCTAAATCTTTGACTTTGGTGTTCTTCTTATCAAAGACGTTAAAGTCTACTTTACTTTTGAACATAAGTTTAAGTTTAATTTATTTAATACTACCATATGTACAGGTGTTTTTTACAGCCTTTGAAATAGGGGTTTCCCATTTAAAAAACAACTCTATCTGTAATTTATTGTTGTATATATCTCGTAATAAGCAATTTAAATAAGTCTTTGCAAACCTTGTCCCATTTTTCCTTTGGAAAAATGCAGAAAGACAAAAACAAAAAGGACATCCACCACTTGGCAAATGTCCTTTTCTAATTCTAACCTTCTAGAATAATTTCATAAATTACAATTCTAATTTTAAAAACCTTCCTGTGTGGCTGGTAGCGTGTGCGGCTACTTTTTCTGGCGTGCCCTCCACTACAACGGTTCCCCCACGGCGACCTCCTTCGGGACCAATATCAACCACATAATCGGCCATTTTAATCACATCCATGTTGTGTTCAATGACCACGATGGTATTGCCGCGATCGACCAATTCTTCCAAAACGCCCAACAACAACTTAATGTCCGCAAAATGCAGCCCTGTGGTTGGCTCGTCCAAGATGTACAAAGTGTTCCCCGTGTCCTTTTTGGCAAGTTCTTTGGCCAATTTGATGCGCTGCGCCTCTCCGCCCGACAAAGTCGTTGCCGACTGCCCAAGTGTGATGTAGCCCAAACCAACCATTTGCAAAGTACTGATGTACTGGTGGATGCGCGGCACTCTTTTGAAAAATTCCGTTGCTTCGTCCACCGTCATATCTAAAATATCATTGATGGATTCGCCTGCGTA
>CAYUZF010000065.1:15144-17207 GCA_964449615.1 uncultured Aureispira sp. | reverse complement strand
TTTCTCGGTTGTACCGCTTGCCACTGCAATTCTCACATTCTACTTCTACATTGGGCAGAAACTGCATTTCGATCACGCGCTTGCCTGAGCCTCCACAAACCTCACAACGTCCTCCTTTTACATTAAAAGAAAAACGTCCTGGTTTGTAGCCTCTAATTTTGGACTCGGGCGTACTGGAAAAAAGCTTGCGTATATTATCAAATACACCAATATAAGTAGCGGGGTTGGAACGCGGGGTGCGGCCAATAGGCGCTTGGTCAATTTCAATGACCTTGTCCACCAAATCAATTCCCGATATACTTTTATAGGGCATTGGTTTTTTAAGACTGTTGTAGAAATGCTGCCGCAAAATAGGATACAGCGTTTCGTTGACCAACGTAGATTTTCCACTGCCCGATACGCCCGTGATGCACACAAATTTGCCCAATGGAATGGTCAAATTAACCGATTGGAGGTTGTTGCCTGTTGCTCCTTTTAATTTGATGGATTTCCCTGTGCCTTTGCGGCGTTTTTTGGGCACCTCTATTTGTTGTGTTTCGTTCAGGTAAGTAGCGGTAACGCTGTCTTTGGTCAAAAACTCTTTGGGTTTGCCAGCGGCAACGACTTGTCCCCCCAACTTGCCCGCAAGCGGCCCCAAATCTATTAGATAATCGGCGGCCATCATAATATCTTTGTCGTGTTCTACCACCAATACCGTATTGCCGATATCCGTCAAGTCGCGCAACGCACGAATCAACTGCTCGTTGTCGCGCTGGTGCAAGCCAATACTGGGCTCGTCCAAAATATAGGTAATCCCTGTGAGTTGCGAGCCGATTTGGGTGGCCAGGCGAATGCGCTGCGATTCTCCTCCCGACAGCGTACGGGCAGGGCGGTTTAGGCTCAAATAATCCAAGCCGACGTCCAATAGAAAGCCCAAACGCAAGCGCAGTTCTTTCATAATATCTTTGGCAATAGCCAACTGCCGCCCTGTCAACTGCTCCATTACTGTTCCTACCCAGTCGTGCAAGTGTTGGATGTCCATTTGCGCCAAGTCGGCGATGTTCTTTTCAGCAATTTTGAAAAACAGGGCTTGTTTTTTGAGGCGCGTACCGTTGCATTCGCTGCAAGCAGCCACGACCATAAATTCTTCTGCCCAGCGTCTAATTTTTTCTGAAGTCGATTCTTTGTAATAGCGCTTTAGCATTTGAATCAACCCTTCTTTGGCTAAGTTGTGAGAAAATTCCTCTTTGCCAAACTTGCGCGCTTCGAAGGTGTTGTCCCCACCGTATAGGATCACGTGCGAAGCCTCTTCGGTCAATTCTTCGATGGGCGTAGAAAAAGTAAAGTTGTATTTTTTGGCAATAGCCCGCAGTTGCTTAAACGTCATGTTGTTCCGCACCTCTCCTAGCGGTACAATGCCCACTTGGTTGATGGTTTTGGACGCATCGGGAATGATGCGTTCGAGCGCCACTTCGTGTACCACGCCCAGCCCTTTGCACTTGGGGCAGGCGCCGTAAGGCGAATTGAAAGAAAAACTATTGGGCGAAGGCTCCTCGTAAGACAATCCCGTATCGGCACACATCAAATGCTTGCTATACTGGAACACTTCTTCCGTTTCAGCATCCAAAAACATCATAAAGCCGTCCCCAAGTCGCAGAGCAGTTTGCAACGAAGCCCCAAAGCGGTCTTTGCGGTCTTCTTCGATCATCAACCGATCCACGACCAATTCAATATCGTGTACCTTGTAGCGATCTACTTGCATGCCTGGCGAGAGGTCGATGATAAAGCCATCAATACGCATTTTAGAAAAGCCTTGCTTGCGCATTTGGTCAAACAACTCTCGGTAATGGCCTTTGCGGGCGCGTACTAGCGGGGCGAGAATCATTCCTTTTTTGCCTTTGAAATGTTCAAAAATATGGGCGGCAATTTCTTCTTCTGTATAGCGCACCATTTTTTGACCAGTGTTGTAAGAATAGGCCTCTCCTGCACGGGCAAAAAGCAAGCGCAAGAAATCGTATATTTCTGTTACTGTCCCCACGGTTGAACGCGGGTTCTTACTAGTCGTTTTTTGCTCAATGGCAATA
>CAYUZF010000065.1:14165-15134 GCA_964449615.1 uncultured Aureispira sp. | reverse complement strand
CTACATCGGGGCGCTCCATGTCGCCAATAAACTGGCGCGCATAAGCTGAAAAAGTTTCCATATAGCGGCGTTGCCCCTCGGCATAGATGGTGTCAAAAGCCAAAGACGATTTGCCGCTGCCAGAAACACCTGTTATGACGACCATTTGATTGCGTGGAATACGCAGGTCAATATTTTGAAGATTGTGCTCTTTGGCACCAAAAATTTGTATAAATTCCTGAGAATTATCCATTCTTTTATATCGAGTCAACAGTAGATGTGAAGGAGCAATAGCGGCGTGGTTTCTGCAATAGGGCTATCGCTCCGAGTGTTAAAAGATAGTATTAAAACACGCGCCGAGTTGAGAGAGTTGCTGGCTGGTATATTTTTTGTTAATTTGAGCAACATCTAACAGCTCTCTTTGTAGCTGTTTTAGTTTTTTGCGGTTAAGCAGTTCTTATCAAAATGGCGCTATTTTTTTTACAAGATACGGAAGTTGTCTTGTTTTGAAGTTTTTTTCGCGTAAAAAGCGTTTTTTTGTAGGCGCTTTGCTTCTTATCCTTTATTCGGCTCGTCCTTTGAGTAAGAAATTAAGGCTAGAAGCTGCTTGCGGCAGTTGCTTGTTTCTTCGGTTTAAGAATGCACGAATAGTGGACACCCAATTAATCTACGTTGACTTTAACATTCTTCCACGGACTTATTGCTTGGTTTTTAAGTTAGTTTTCTTTTTATTGGGAGACTTCTTGTCCTAGCGAAACACCAATCTATGTAATTTAACTTTATGCAACTCTTTACTTTTAGTAGGTTTTGGGCTTACAGCTGTACGCTGTTTGTCTTTTTATTGTTGGGCAGTTGTATGGTAGAACAGGACGACCTCATGCCCAATGTAGTACTTCCTGAGGACGATGTAGCCATCGGTAAAACCATTGATTACGCCTTTTTAGACCATTTGGACACGGTTCCCGACCACCAATTACTATCGGAAGCCGA
>CAYUZF010000065.1:9724-14155 GCA_964449615.1 uncultured Aureispira sp. | reverse complement strand
TGTATAGTTATGTTTACGAGTTGTGTAGACTTATACAGAACAACCCATCTTTGAGTACGTCTAACGATCCTGACCGCCCCGTACGTCCTCCTATTTTGCGCATTTTAGAAGCTCCTGATAAAACGGGCGCTTTTGTGGCTCCTGGGGGATATACTTATATTTATACGGGCTTATTAAAATCCTTACAACACGAAGCGGAGATTGTTCCCATTCTTGTTCATTTGCTCAACTGCTCTACCCACCGTTACGATGTTAAAAAATTGGAAGATCACTTTTCTACTAATTTTCTTTTAGATTTGGCAATCGGTGGCAGCGTGAACGGAAGCTATGCCTCTAGCTCTACTAATGTTTGTGCGGTTATTGAGCATTTGGAATATTTCCCTTACACTCCAAAAGAAGTAGAGGCGCTGGACGGAATTTCTGAAGAGGTTACCTGTCAATTGGGTTACGACATTCAAGTGTATTCTACGCTGTATATGAACAACCGCACCCAAGATTTAGAATGGTTTCAGTTGTTCAAACGTCCGATGTCTAACAACGACTATGCTGCGCATCTATTCAACGATGTTAGCAACCCTATGACGTGCAATGGCACCAAATCTAGCGAGGGTTATCCTCAATTTAAGATGTTAATTCCTTAGTATGTTGTGCAAGCGTCCTTTTTTGCCTTGGGGGCTTCTACTGGGCGTTCTTCTAAGTAGTGGTTTATCGCTGTATTGGTTTTCAGCGATGGCCTACCAAACCGATAGCCCTAGTTATGTCAACGCTGTTTTGATTTGGGCGGGCGATTCCAATATCCCTGATCGACTTTTTCGACTAAGCAAACCTTTGAGTTTGCTTTTTCCTTTGTTGGCCTACTGCTGGCTGGGCTGGTCGGTACCTACTGGCCTTTTCATGCAGCAATATTTGGCTTATTGCTGTAGTGCGGTGTTGATCTACAACTTGTTACAGTATATTTTTGGAAGACGTTCTCCTGAAGCAGTTTATGGTACACTGCTTTATTTTTTCTGTCAACCTATGGCGGTATATGGTCTAGCATTCCTAACGGATGGGTTGGGCTGGTGTTTATTGCTATTGGGTTTGTGGTGGAGCCAACGCTTGATCGGCAGCCAAGTGCCGCGTCTTTGGACAACATTCCTTTTCGGTTTCTTTTTGGGTACGGCTTGCTTTGTGAAAGAATCGGTGGTGGTCGCTGGTCTTTTTACGGGTTGGTGGATTTTATTGCAGCGCCGTTGGTCGTTTTTCCAACAACTTGCTGTTTGCGGCAGCATAGCGCTGGGCGGGTTGCTGGCCTTAGCGCTGGGCAATGGATTGACCTACTGGTATTGGGGCAGCTCATTGGTGCAATGGTTGCAATTTGGGCAAGATACACCGCCACCGTTCTCCTGGCGCGGTTTTTTGGCGCAAGCCTACCATACTTTAGACGCCTATTGGTGGCTCTTCTTGGCAGGGGTGTTTATGACTTGGCGCAAACGTGCCGAATTGCCTGTGGTACTTTGGGCTTATGCGGCTAGCCTTGCTTGTGGTTGGCTGCTGCTTCCTCTTACCTGGCCTTATTTGTACGATCGCATTTTGTTTATGTTGGTGCCTGTTATGTTGCCGTTTTTAGCACTGGGTGCGGCGGGTTTGGGGCGTTGGGCTTGGCCGCTCTTATTGGCGGCGGGTGTTTCGCAACTTTGGGTCACCCACGGTATTTATTTTCACCAGCAAGCGGGTTGGATTGTTGGGCAAGGGTTGTTTTTTTTAGTGATTTTTGGACTGGCGTATATAAGGGTAGGTCGCGTACTGCATGGTGGGCGTAGGGTGGTGTAAGTAATAACTGGATTGTGGTAATACCAATAAAAAAGCGCGCTCTGAACGGTTCAGAGCGCGCTTTTACTGCTGTTGTTTAGCGTTTTATAACGATCAACTTACGCTGTGCATATACTTGATTGTCGTCGCTGTTGATGACAAAGAAGTAAGCACCGTCTACCAAACGGTTGGCATCTATTGTAAATTGCTCGGTTCCTGCTTCGGCAACCCCTGTTTGTAGGGTGCGGCCTGTCACGTCTACTAAACGCCAGTTGTAAGCTTGGTTTAGTGCCTCCTCAAAAGCCACGTTGAACAAATCACTAGAAGGATTTGGATAAACGTTGAGGTTGAAAATTTCGGTTCTTGGATCTGTTGGAATCGTTTGCGTACCGTTGTAGCGGTTCATATCTTGTGTGGTCGCTACTTGGTACACTTCGCTGGTATTGTCATTCTGAATGAAAACAACTACTTCCAACTGATCTGGATTAAAGGACGCTACGCCCAACTGGCCACTGTAGTCCCAACTGTGGGCAATGGAGGCCGCTTGTCCAATAGACCAAGCGTGGTTTTCAGATACGCCTGTATTATTGGGTTCCATTTTGCGAACAACACTCAACATATTAAAATTGCGGGCATTGTAGGTGAAACTATCCTGAACAATGGCCATGTGCAAGATGTAATTCGAATCGGGCATGGCCTTCTGCGCTTCTATGGTAGCGCTGCTGGTCAACACATTTCCTACTATTGTAATCGGCTGGTCAATCGTAATACTGAAAGCAGGGAATTGCAACATGTCGTAATCCATTTCCCACTCGTCCAAGTTTTCCGAGAGGCCTGTACCAATTTGGCGCCCGTCAATTAGAATTTCTCCTGGTTGTCTGTTGTAATCAAAACCACGTCCTCCTAAATCCGCTTGATTGGACAAATAGATAGGATCGGTTCCTGCACTGTTGTTGTCGTCTATTTGGTATTGCAACAATACTACGTCTGTTCCATAATCTGGACTGTAGATTTTATTGTATACCATAGCGTCGATGTCGTCCGAGGTCAAGCCTCCTAAGGTCTGGTAATTGACGTTGCTAAAGTGTTCTACCAAAACGTTGCGGGTGCGTTCACCAATCCAAACATTGTCAAAGGCAACCCCTTCGTAACCTGCGCCTGAAAGGCTGTCTACCACGGTTTGTGCCGAAGAGGCAAAAGCAATACGGAAACGAATATCGCGTTGGCCTTCAAATTGATCCAAGCGCAAGCGGGCACTTTCATAGCCGTTGCTTCGGCCTGTCCACCCTCTTGGGAAATTGACCGTAGCTTGGTTACCTGGGCGAGCCAATACAAAATCCGATTGGTACCAGTTGATGCCTTCGCCCACATCTCCGACACGCTCCCAACTATCGTTGACGTTGTCGTAGTATTCCAACATAGCTCCATCAATACCACTCAAGACATCTCTCCAAAGATCAAAAGCAATCATTGGCCGTTTCGAGTTTGTAAAGTCGAAGCAAGGACTATAGACCCAAGCCGATTGCCCTGGCATGTAAAGCGAGTCTGCGGTAGTTACCCAAGCGCCATCGGTTGTCCTAATTTGGTTGCCACTAATCGAAGGCTCGTAAGTCCAGATGTTGTTGGGCATCATTCCCAGTGGTTGATCGTCGTACCAGTCCCCTGTTCCTGTGTTGAAGTCCTCAAAGTAATCGCCGTTGGCCAAATTATAATAAGGAGATACAATCAACGGTTTGGTTACCTGTTGTACACAACTTCCCTGATTGGAAACAAAAAGCGTCACGTTGTACGTTCCTGAAGCACTGTATTGATAAGTTGTATCGGGAATAGTAATCGGCGAAGTATCCAACTGCGTGTAAGTCAAGTTACCGTTGCCTTCAAAATCCCACCAAATGCGCGTAATAGAATCTACGCCTGCTACCAAATTGTTGGCCGTTCCAGAGAAGGTAATGTCCATTTGAGAACACCCCCCATAAACCGTGAAGTCCAACTCGGGCGCACTGAACAAGTAAATCCAAATAGAATCTTTGTTTTCACAAAGTGTATTGGAATCAATGAAATTGTACGTTACCAAGCGCGGTCCAGGTTGTGAGCCTAAATCTAGGTAGAAGCTGTCGCGAATACTAGTCAAGGCCAAGTTATCGGTAAAGTAACCTCCTGTAGGAGTAACAATCATTTGTCTCAGATCGTAGCGCTGACCTATCTGGCGACAGAACGTATCCTGCGCCGCTGGATCAAACGTAATTCTAGGGTATGGCCTTACTTCAAACGTGTCGTAGGCTTCGCCTGTACAGCCTCTAGAATCGGTAAAGGTATAGTAAATTGGGTAAACTGCTGTGGTTAAGCCTGCTCCTACCAAGGTATCTGGTACGATGGTATAATAAGCTCGCCCATAGTCTACTGTATCAATACTCAAATAGCCCGATCCCACATAGAAAGAAGGAAATGCCAAGAATGTACTTGGTGCATCGTTCTCACAATAATAAGGGTGCAAGTTTTGGAAATACACCTCAGGTACAGAATCAATACGCACACTGTCGTAAATGACACTTTCGCAAGCGCCCAGTGCGGTGCCTGTTCGATAACGATAAGAAACATTGATTTGGCTGTAGCCATCTGCTTCATAAGGGTAGAGCGTAT
>CAYUZF010000065.1:1046-9714 GCA_964449615.1 uncultured Aureispira sp. | reverse complement strand
ATCGAACAATTGAATAAAGTCAGATACTGGATTGCCAAAAATATCGGTTTCTGTAAAGGTACCTACTTGGCGTCCCAGCGTATCGTAGTAAATAGTTTGTCCTGTCGGTCCTGTAATCACTCTATTCCGAACAACTACACGGAAAGAATCTGTATTCAAACACAAACTATCGGGTAGGTTAACAAAAGATAAATCTGGATAAGCGTGTACGCGTACCGTTTGATAACTGGTATCCAAACAGCCTGTTGTTGTGGTAAACACATAAGACAGCGTAACATCGCCAGTACGCCCCATATCAATCACCGCAGAATCTGAGTGGAACGTGGCCGTACCTGCTCCTGCGGCACCGTTGCGCACCCCAGGCCCGTAGAACGTACCATTGCCAATATAGCTTCCTGAGCCCAAAGGCGGCACGTTGGTCACATCCAACACATTAGCAGAATCCACAATACAATACCCATAGCCCAATTGGTCAATTCCTGCAATGGCATTAAAATCTAGTAGGGGCACAATAACCACCGTATCGCTAATTGTTTCTGTACAGTTGTTGCCATCCGTATACGAGTAAGAAACGATGTCCGTTCCTGTTGTATTCAATTGGTAAGCGACAGGATAGAACGCAGGACTCAACGTAGCAAAAGTAGTATCGTCGTATAAATTACTTCCTTGCGTGCTGGTAAAGGTTCCACCTAAGGGACTACCAGTAAGAGTCAAATCTGGCTCATTTTCACAATAAGAACTGTCCAAATTGGTAAAGCTCACAACAGGCGCCGTATCTACTTGTATAGGAAAAACTAGACTGTCTTGGCAACCCGTGGTATTGGTGTATACATATTTTACCTTAATGTTACCAGCAGGAACCGACAGCGGATCAAATTGGTACAGCGAATCTTGAACCTTATAGGTGCCTGGGCCGTCTACGTAACCAATTCCATTTTGCGCACAGCTGTCAACCGTCAAGTCGCGCATTTCTACATTGTCCAAGCGCAAAGAACGACCTAGAGCAGGCGAGAAATTGCGGAAGCCCATGTGGTACTGTCCAGTTACCGCACCTGCCGCAGGGTCGTGGAAATAATCCACTGTGTAGCGCACATAAGCTTGATCGTTGGTCAATAGAGGTTGGTAATCCAATGTTGTGGTAATGGAGGTAGTCGTAGAAGCGTTGCCCAAACCTACAAAGAGCGAAGCCACACAGCCACTTCCACAGTTTGGATCAGGCGCACCAGCCAACACCATGTAACTCAATCGGTAGGTATGCCCAGCCGTCATGTCCATCGGTGGCGAGATCAACCAAGAATTGTCGACGACGTTGCTGGTATCTACCAGAGCCGCTTGTCCTGCTCCGCCCTGCGGTAGCAATACATCGGGTGCCCAGGGTTTGCCTGCAGTCGTGTTAACAATCCAACTCGCGGGAATTCCAGCATCAAAGTTTTCGTCGAGTACATACTGCCCACCCGCACCAAATTGAGGACAATCGGGGACAGGACTGACGACAAAGTTTACAATAGAATCATTCGCACAATACTGCTGGTCTAGTGCAGGCGTTACCGTGATGTTGGGCAACGCGTGTATGGTGAACGTATCTATTGCCGACTCCGAACAAGTAAAGGTATCCGTTCCTTGTATGTAGGTATATAGTTGTTGCAACTCCGCCACATGAATACCAGGATTCAGGGGTCGTGGATCGAAAGTATAAGACGATTGCGGAATGCCCCCGATTTTCCAGATAGCCGTATCGGGTGCCACTACGTTGTGGGTGATGGCTATGGCGGGGTCGGTATCGCAAAACTCGTCCAAAGAACCTGCTGCAGAGAAAGACGGATTGAGCCCTTTTGATTTGGTGATGGGCATGGTATCCGAGTTCAAACAAGCCACTCCGTTGAGAATGTAGACCAAATTATAAGTAGTGGTCGCCCCTTCCGAATTGTTGACTTGGTAAGGATTGATAACGTTGTTGAATAAGGTATCTCCAGATTGGTATTGACCTGTACCGCCATAGAGCATAAACAAACCGCGTCCAAACGTATCCGCTGGACTAGCTGTTAAGATACTCAAGGCAGAATCTTGGCAGTAGAACGATTGCACAATGGTATCGTTGATGTCTACCGTCAACAAATCTTCTATAAAAATAGGTTTAACAATACTAGCAACAACATACTCTAAGGTGTCAAAGTCAACCGTAGAAGTATCTTCGTCGCGGTAGAAAATGTATTCAATGATCAATGTATCGTGGTTGCCTGAAACACTGGTTGGGTCGTATACAAAACTCTCGGCTCCCAAGAAAGTATTCACGGGGCTCACACCAGCACCACTTACCCGCAATAAATTGACGCTATCGGTATACGATACGGCGCTGTTGGGAGGTGGTGGGAAAGACAAATTGTAAAGGAAATCAGAATGGCGATAAAAGGTTACCGTTCCAAAGTTGCGACAAATGGTATCGGGCATGGCTATATCGGCAGGTGCTGCCACAATCTCGATGCTGTCCTCTATAGAATTGGTACAAGTACCCATGGTAATTTTGTACGTCAATGCGTGCCTGCCTACCCCTGCATTACTAGGCAGCAGGGTATCGGGCGCGCCCGCAGGGAAGGTAAAGCTTCCGCTAAAGCCAACCGTGTAGTTGTCTTGCTTGTTTGCCCGTGCGTTGTAAGGGTCGACGCGATAAACCAAATTTTTCAACGCTTCTTTTTCTTGCGAAACAGAAATGGTATTGTAATCTACGTTGGTCAAGCGCACATCTACCGCCGTAATGCGTTGGGTGACCTCGTCCAAGAATGGACAAGCGTTTCCATTGGTATAACTTTCTGTATAACTGTAGACCACATCCACTTCTTGACTATTGGTAGCAGCATCGTACAGCGCTGTGCTCAGCATAGTTGGATACAACGTATCGCCAATGGTCGTTCCTGGCATGGTGTTGCCGTTGCTATCTTTTACGCTAAACACTCCTCCCGCTGGATTGCCAAACAACGTCAACGGATCGCCATTAGAACACAGCTCGCCTGTTCCAGGCAAGCCTGCAAAACTCAAATCTGTGTTGTGGATCAACAAGAACGGTGATTCGATGGTGTCTAATGCAGGGGGAGCAGAGTTGCTCATCAACAACAAATAAGAAGCGTACGCATTGTTGGGCACCTCCCACTCTATTCTAGAATTGTAGAAGGTATCGGAGCCAAAATAAGCGGTATCGTAGGTAAATCTGTTCGAGGGAATATTCATCAGTAGATAGTTGCCCACCGAATCAAACGCATAGACTTCTTCTACTCTAAATTTCAAATTATCGGCAGTAATTACCAAGTCATCTCCAATACAAGCTTCGTAAGGCACGGCCATTGGATTGCTGTTGGTGATGGCAATGGTGGCCGCTGGCAATACCCGCAGCACATCTTGCGTAATAAACTCACAACCCGCTTCAAAATAATGGTAAGTAATCAAGTGGTTGCCAACCAAACTATCTGCTGGTGTAAATATAATGCTGTCCGTCCCTGTCAAACCAGGATTACAAATAGCGGCACCGCCACAATTCAAAGCAGCGTTGTACGGCGAGCTGGTAAAATAACTGCTATCACCTGTTCCCAGCGAAGCGTTGCGCGCATTTGGTGGGAAAATCCAGCTGTTTAGGTCGATGGGATCCGCAGAAGCCACAATCGGCGTTGCAGTTCCAGAATCGGACGGCGTGTTGAGGATTCGTGCAAAACTATCCAACGCCAATTCAAAGCCAATAGGACGGGAAATTGCTCGAACCACACTTACATTAGAGGTATCCACACAACCCAGCGGCGTCGTTAATTCTAAGGTGTACCACCCTGGAGTAGTCGCTACGTACTGGTTGCTGTTGGCTCCTCCGATGGTGTTGCCGTTCCCCAGACTATCTGCGGTTCTCAGCCATCTATAGGAACAACCGATACAGGTCGCCCCTACATAGCTTAAGGTAGAAGATTGCCCATCACAAATACTGGCGGTATCTGGAGAAATGGTATTGTTGAACCCAGCCGTAGCGTCTATGATAGAAATAGTGTTGGAAGTCGCTTGACAACCTTGATTGCTTACGTTGATGCTGTAACTTCCTGCCCCTGTTGAACCCGTATCCGTCAGTAGAGTAATGTTAGTTTCTCCTGAATCTATATTCCCTCCTTTGTACCATTGGTAATCACAGTTAGCACAATTGGAAACGCTTACTTCCATATAAACCCTACCTTCTGAATCACATATTGCTGTAGAAGGCACAGAATTGGGATCACTGGTTGCCCTTGAGGATATAATGGGTACTACGTTGACGGTATCTAAAAAGATAAAATTAGATAATTCCGTACAACCATTCGGATCCACCACTTCTACGGTGTATGCTCCAGGATCTTGGTTGCCTAAAAATTCATAATTGGTCAAACTAGAGTTGATGTTAGAAGCGCCTGTTACAGGTGTGTTATTTAAATACAAGGTATAATTATACACTCCAGTGACAGGCGCTCCTAAGGGGTAATTCAAGGTTGCTCTAATTCTTTCTCCTGCATTGTTACAAATAATCGTCCCACTATCTGTAGCTATCGTAACATCGTAAGAGCCATCCGTAACCGTTAGTATACCCGAAGTATCCGAACAACCGTTGGCATAATCAATGGCGACTTGATAGTCTCCAATCATACTGGTATCACTAATAGTATGAGCGGTATCATTGGAGGCACCCAAAGCAGGACTGCCATCTAACAACCAACGATAAGCACAGCCTGTACAAGGTTGCGTAGTCAAAACTCCATCTCTACCACTACAAACCACAGAAGAAACGCTGTTGATCGAAGGCGTAGATACAGAGTTCAATACAATAGATACCGTATCTGAAACTTCGCTACAGCTTCCTTTGTATACCACCGCATAATAATCGCCTGAAGCGGTAACACTGTTGTAGTTATAACCTGTAGAGGATTGAGGTGAAATAGACGTTGGCGTCACATCAAACCACTCGTATTGACAATCCACACAGAGCGATACAGATAAGCGGCCATACTCACCTGGACAGATATCTAGCGTGCTGGTACTAGCCGTTGGTTTGAGCAGTTCTGTTTTGGTGAGCACTTCTTCTGGCGTTTTCTCTTTACAACCATTGTAGTTGGTTACCAAAGCGTAATACGAGCCTGCTGAATCGGCGTAATGTACCGAACCTACTTCGCCCACCATTTTTATACCATTTCTGTACCACTGGTATTGCCATCCTGGTGCTAGGGGTGTTGTAATCGTCACGGTTTCATCCGTACAGACTTCTGTTCCCGACGCTGTCAATGTAGGGGCAAAGCTGGTAGAATCCAGTTCGTACAAGGGAGATTCTTCCACACAACCATTGTTGTACGTTACCCTTACTTGGTAGGTTCCAATTGCCCCAGGTAAGGTCACGTAAGAAGAATCGGTCGCTCCAGTAATCGCTTGTAAGCTCGTAGCCGTTGGCGCTTGATAATACCATTGATAAGAAAATCCAGGGTTATAACTCGTCCATAGGGTAGCCGTTTGATTGGAACAAACCGTGTCCGTGGAGCCATTGATAATAGGCGGTGCCATTGTATTGGTAGTAATGTCTACCATACTGGTGTTGTAAGCACAGCCCTGTGCATTCAAGACCTCTGCATAATACCTACCTGCGCTAGTAATTGGCTGTACTCTTGTATTGCCTATGCTGTCTACAGGAAGCGTCTGCTGGTACCATTTGTACGAACAGCCAACACAAGGAGGTACCGACAATACCGCGGGGTTCCCTGAACAAATTTCATTAGGACTGGCCGCAACGGGTGCATTATACCCATCCAATGCATCTATAACCACTGCTATCTCCGATATTTGGCGGCAGGAGTTTTGATCCGTCAGTAAAGCATAGTAACCGCCCTGGTTAGGCACATTGATGGTTGGAGTGGTCGCACCCGTATTCCAAGCCACCAAGCTGCTGGTACAGTTGGTACAGTTGATGCTCAATGTATGCACTGTATCTGCACAACGGTACAAGGGTGTAGGGTTGGGTGAAGCGACGGGTTCGCCGTCGTAGCTAATGCCCACCGTAGGCAGCGGATTAATACTAATCTGTCGAATGACCTCCGTTCTACAATGCCCTGCCTCTCCATGTTCGAGTTGTAATTCTACGTCAAATTCATTGGGACGTACTAAGGGGTCAGGGGGGTATTGTACATGGAGCTGGAGCGCACTTCCATCTGCTGTAGTAGTAGGCGTCGGTATGCCGCTTGATGTACTGCCATTGTAATCCCAGTTATAAATCATGGTTCCATAACAAGTAGGACAGTTGGCCTTGGCGTACAACGCTTCGTTTTCACAAATAGAAGTATCAACAGTGTTGCCATCATCGCCTTGTGGATAAAAATTGACATAGCCCCTAGAGATAACAAACGTATGCTGAATGTAATCTATAGTATCCGTTCCATCCAGTACAAAAACCGAAGAAGTTACGGTATCTGGCGTAACAGGCGTAGCCGCTACTGTAATAGTGTTGGAAGTTTCCCCCGTATTCCAAATATAATCGTAAATAGAACTGTTGGAACCCACGATTACCTCGTACTCAATACTACCGTTTTCACACACATACTGGAAAGGTTTAGCAGCAGTTACTTGAAGTTGTCCTGTCTGTTCATTGAAGCTGTTGTAAGAATTGGCGTATAAGGTAGGATCTTGACAATCCTCGATGACAATCGGGTCAAAGGGAACAACTTGTGAACAACCGCTGCCAGGATCTGTTACGGTTACCACAAACTCTATATTGCTATAAGCCTTAGAAGATGGAAAACTAGCGCCTACACTTGGTGGAGAACCAAAAATATAGCTGAACCCAATGCTTATGAGCCCATATATTCCCCCTCGTGAATAATAGGTGCCCGAAAAAGTTGTTAAATCACTGTCTACCAATTCATTAGCAGCGGGTATAGGAGTCGTATTGGGTGGCGCCAAACTAGTCTGGTCTATACCCCAGTTGTAATTCCAGTTGGGATCTGCCCCATAATCCAAATAAAGCCTGCCCCCAGAGGCATTGCAATATTTAGCGTTGTTGACGCCGCGGTATAGCGAAGTGGCAGCAGGTTGGGTGTTGGGCGATTCGCCTACGTCCGCGTATTGATCACCACTGCCATCGTCTACAACAATATCGGGCGTGGCGCAGCTCGCTCCTCCCCCCGTGGGGGTCGCAGCCACATAATAGCGCTGATTGTTGACAGGTTTATAGGCCGATAAGGTTAATGTATTGCCACTAAAAACACAACCCGTACAGGAATAAACCGAAGTACCACTCCCAGCAAAAATTTCATAATCATAGCTGCTGACATTGGTACCCGTTATGTCCAATTTCATGTCTTCGCCATCGCATAGGTTGTTGTCATAGGTAGCAGCAGTAATGGTAGGCGAGCCGCCTACATCTACCCACACGTTGTCTGCGGGTTCGCCGTTGTCTAATTCTCTAGTGGTACAGCCTCTAGAATCGGTGATGCGTACGCGGTAACCCGTTTGGGTATAGCTAGTCCCCCCATTAGAGGTTGCTGATGCCGTAGTCAACGGATCCGTAGTCATCGGATTTGTGTTCACACTTGCTGCTGTAATCGTATTTGGCCCTACATGAAAGTCTACAAATACGCCTGAGGCATTAGTATAATAAGTGGTATTGTCCCAGACTACCGTACCCGTTGTAGAAAAGCTTGGCTCACACAAATCACAGTTGGCCTCTATGGTGTTTGTGCTGTTTTCACATAAATCAAAGACTGTACCTTCCGCGTGGGCGGCATTGTCGCCGTTGAGATCGAAAGTGATGGTGGGTTCGCTGACTTTGACAAAAATATTATCAGATCTTGAACAACCATTCTCTCCTGTTGCTGTTAATGTAAATCGGTGTCTTCCTTCTTTTAGGGTGTTGAACTCTATGTAGTCTATGGTAGAATTAGGGTTATAGGATATAAGATCCACGTGCGATGCACTTCCTGATCCATCTTTTACAACTTCATATTGGTTACTTGTCGCATTGATTGCTTCTATATCACTCCAAACAGTAGTAACATCACCGTCTAATCGAACCCGCCAAGTTTCTGTATCGAAATAAGTTCCATTACAAGGCGAAGTATAAGGTTGAGATCCCGTTGTAACGTTAGGTGCTGAAGGATCTGTACTATTATTAGTATAATTAGTAGCTACATAATCGGTAGCACTACAGGGATAAGCTGACAACTGCAAGCGTTCTCCAGTACAAATCTCTACCACATTACTCCCATCTACGTGATTAGCAGAAGTTTGATCCGTCCATGTAGGATCTCCAATATTGTGATAAATCTTTACTCCTGGCCGATCGTTAATAATCAAATCCGCTGCACTCGTGTTTACTTCTTCTAGGTCAGACACACAACCGTATTCGTTGGTTACTTCTAAAAGCACGTCGTACGTTCCATGTTCTAAATTAAGTGTAGCTGGATCAATGCTAAACACATCATCCCCCAAAGCTCCTCCAAAACGCCGTACAGACCCCCCATTATCTACACTTCCCGATGCTGTAGTATAACGAATAATCCAAGAATAAAACCCTCCATTGCTATTGGGTGGATTGTTAGTTGCAGTACCTACTACTTCTTGACTTCCGTTGGTACAAATTTCGCTGTAGGTAGTTGATAAACTAGCATTGTTGTTTACATTGCTTCTTGTA
>CAYUZF010000065.1:0-924 GCA_964449615.1 uncultured Aureispira sp. | reverse complement strand
CCAGAAGGTTTGGGCCTTACTTCATAGCTGATCGTAGATTCATCCGAACAAGAAAGTCCACTGTTGGTTAAGCTGGTAACAATGGTCAAATCAAAACTTCCTGGATTCGTGAATTTAGCATTAGGAATGTTATACGTTAAACTGGTTGATCCTGATAAAATGGAAGAGGAGGATCCAGAACCATCGTACCATTGGTGGCTAACTCCTGATACCCCTCCTGCCGAACAATGCCCACAGGTAGCTACAATTTGTTGTCCTGTACTTCCTTCGCAGACATTTACGGTGGTGGCCAAATCGGACGCTACCTGTATGGTTTGAAAAGACACCGTAGTAGCGGAATTGGCTGCACAAGTACCAGCATGGGTAGATATGCTGAGGTTAGAAGCCGTTGCACTGTAGGCAAATTTCACCAAAGCAACTTGTGTGCTAGCACTGACAGTATGGTCGTGTGTTGCACAAAGGTGCGTTTCTTCAACAAAACTTCCGCCTGTATAAGACAGCTTCGTTTCATTACTGCCTTCGATATGCAAATTGTGGTCTGCCGCAGCATCTGTTACTCGAAGCAAATATTCCGTATTTGGACAAACAGGTTCAGGGTTACTCAAGGTGGTTATATCGACCCAGTTGGCTCCCCCATCAAAGCTCATTTCATAAGTTTGAGCCTGTAAGTTATTACCCAACAGTAGGGCAGCTCCTGTAAACAACCATAGGGACAGATAGCGTTGAAGTACTGACATAATACGTTAAAAATTAGTGGTCTGGAATAGGACTATAAAGAAAACAAATTGGTATGGGGACTAAATAGGGCGCAGCATCTCAACTTTACTCGATGACCGCTGCGCCCTGTACATGGTTTCTACTTATCTAATGTAACCGTTTGCTGGTAATTTTTTTCTTCCGTACGAATGTATAAGAAATAAGTGC
>CAYUZF010000064.1:20952-23854 GCA_964449615.1 uncultured Aureispira sp. | reverse complement strand
TTGTCACGTTATAGTAACGCTCTAAAACAGACAGCACAGTAGCTAACCGTTGGTTGTTAAATTCTAAGGTCTGTGTTTTCCAAGCTAGAGCGTTGTTGTCGGTTGCTTTGGTTTGTACCATGCCTTGTTGTTGTTGGTATTGCGCCACATCTTGAGGCAGCAGCAAAACACGTTCCCCTTTTGCATCGTCTAAAGCTTCAAAAGCTACTTTACCCGTCAGTACGGCCACCTCTGTCGCCTGGTCGGGATAAGCCCGCACATTAAAAGACGTCCCCAGCACGGTAGTACGGGTCTGTGAGGTAACAATCTCGAATGTTTGCCCTTGCTGTTGGGCAACATCAAAAAAAGCTTCGCCGTCCAAATTAACTTGACGGGTTTCAAAGTTGCGGTCGTAGCTGATGGTGGAATGCTCGTTGAGCCAAATGACAGAGCCATCGGGCAGTTGCACTTCGCGGCGCTCGTTTTCGCCTGTGCTGATCTTGGCCAATACAGGTTGTACTTCCTGGGCAGGAGTAGGCGTTTGCCCCTGGTACCACCACGCCATACCGATGCCCACTACCAATATGGCAGCCGCTACGCGGTACCACATGGATTTAATGCGGACTTTTTTGGAAGGCACTGCGGCATCCACTCGGCGTTCCAAACGGATCCAAGCGGCGTCTTTGTCGCTGTTGGTTTGGCTGTTGTAATGAGCAGCTTGTTGCCAAATCAGCGTTGTTTCTTCTACAAATTGCTTATTGGCAGCGTCTTTATTGGCCCACTTACTTAGTGCTTGTCGCTCGGCTTGGGTGGCTTCGTTGCTCAGTACCTTGCTTAATAGTTGTAAATGTTTCTCTTCGTCGTTCATTGTTTGATTGTGGCTATCTTCTGGTATATAGATGCGCCGCGTTACCTCTGCCCCTACCTAAAATACTATTTTGAAAAAAAAAGTTTACTGCTGTTCTACTTTGTTTGGTTTGGCTCTTGTTGCTTCTTTGTAGTGGAAGGCTGCCGTATCTATAGTATTGAGCTCATGGTTTATCCATACAATAGTAACAGTACACCTAAAGTCAAGTAACCTTTGAGGGTGGTTCTTAGAATTTTTAGAGCCTTGGAAATTTGATTTTCGACGGTTTTTGGGGATATGTCGAGTTTTTGACCGATTTCTTTGTAAGAAAGTTCTTCGAAACGGCTGAGGACAAACACCGTTTTGCAGCGGGGCGGTAAGGTTTCTATGGCGCGCTGGATTTGTGTTTTCAGCTCTCCGTTCATGTAGGCGTCTTCACCGCTGCTGGTGAGGGGGCTGTGTTGGTCTTGAATTTCTTCAATGCCGTATTTTTTGTGCTTGCGCAAATAGCCTAAACCTTCATTGATGGCCATGCGGCGGATGTAGGCTCCAATAGAACCGTTGATGGTAATTTGATGGCGTTTTTCCCACAAACGCATAAAGACGTCTTGAGAAAGGTCTTCGGCCGTATTTTTATCGCTAACAATTCGATAGACCGCATGAAAAACGGTGTTGTAATAAGCGTCAAATATTTCTTTGAGAGCGTTCTTTTCGTTCGCTTTCAACTGTAATAACAGCTCTTTTTGTTGATGCTCTAGCATGTGGTGTGTTCATTATGTTACGGATAGAATCCTCTTGGAATTCTTGTAGCGGAGATTCTAAGTAGGTACACTCAAGAAACCGTGTGATAAAAAGTAGGCTATTTTTTTCTAGTCCAAGGTATGAACGAGTGCATCCGAAGGACAAATGTACCAAAGTACATTTGACGGAGTGAACCGCTAGCGGTCTTTTACACAGCTTTGGCGAGCTAACTTAGCAAAGCGGCCTCACGACCGTAGAAAGCCAAAGCGCGTATTTTCAACGCTGGAATAGGTAAAAATAGCCACTTTTTAATGCGAACGCCGAATCCGCCCTGCGGCTCACGACCGTAGGGCGTAACAAAGGCCTCCCGACCACGAAGTAGCAGCGTAGCTAAGTAGAACTTTTAGTTCATTTCATTCAGGAGCGCTATGCTTTAGTTGAGGGACTACTTAAGTACTTTCTTTTTCTAAAACAAGCAAGCATGCGTAAAGTTGGAAGATACACATTTACCACCATAAGTTGTTCAAACTACCCCTACGAAAAAAATCTTTTACCGTCTGTCCCAAAAGACAAGCTCGTAAAAGATTTTTAGGCAGTCGTTTTTTTCGGTGCCAATTGTTTTTAATCGGTATGGCGCAGGGTGCGAATGGAGCGCACGTTGGAAACGCGGTTGCGGTGTTCTAAATAGCGTTGTTGATCCGCTGTTAGAAAATCCATGCTGTTGGCAATGGTGATGGAATAGCCCTGCAAGCCGTCTTTTTGTAAGATCACCTTGTCGGGATATTTGGAGCGGCCTTTTTGTTCAAATACAAAGCGCTCTTGATCGAAAGAACTAAGCATATAATCTACTTGCTTGCTGTTTTCTTCAAAACTCATCACCAGAAAAACTTGGTTGTTGCGCAGCTCAATTGTAAAACGCTCTTCAAAAATTCGCTCCGCAGCGTCCGACAATTTGTAGCCCCGTCCGACCAGTGTAGTTCGGTCTTTGAGCGTCCAAATTTCATACGAACGGCCCTCTTCCTCGTACTCATCGTCCCAGCGACCCAACAAGAACCCAAAGGGGCGCAAACGTCGGCTCTGGCCACAATACTGCCGCGTCGACTCGGGGCGCTAGCGCTGCTCGCTTGGCGGTTGCTCACCTCGTATCCATCGTTGTAGGAATCCTCTACTTCTTCCATTTCAGCAACTTCCTCGGTAGCAGTGACTTTTCTTTCACTTTCCTTTGCTCGGCTGCTCTGTTTTTTAGCCGCTTTATCGTTGCTTGTAGCATTGCGTTTCAACACCTCTTCTACTTCTGCTGTATTGCTGGTAGTGTTGGCAATTTGAGGAAGCGTA
>CAYUZF010000064.1:8607-20903 GCA_964449615.1 uncultured Aureispira sp. | reverse complement strand
CAACTCATCGGCCAGGACAATATCGTCCATTTCGATGGCGTCGGCAGGCGCTACTTGATTCATTGATTTTTCTTCTAAGCGTCGTTGGACGGCCTCTACAATGCGCTGTTCTTGTGCGCGTACTTCTTCTTTTTCTTTTTCTTCGATTACAAAATTACCGTTGACATCCCCCAGTGTTTTAGTGGGTTCTTCGTAGGGCTCTGCTTCCTCTTCCACAACTGCTGGCGTGGCCGTATTCAGCGCCATTGGTTCGCCTATAGTGGGTTCTTTTGGTTGTAGGGCGCTATTATTGGATAGGTACCAAGTACCCGCCAATACAGCCAGCAGCACAGAAGCCGCAGCGGCATAGCCCACCCAAGCCCGAGGAAACAACGTCGGCATTGCAGTCGGGGCGGGCGTATCGAGTTCTGCTTCTAGCTTCGACCAAAGATCGGCAGAAGGCGCCTGCTCCAGTTTGTCCTGATTCTTTATAAACAGCTTAGAAATGTAATCATCTCTGCTCATAAGCGTTAAAAAATTTGCTTGGTGTGTTAGACATTATTACGAACATCTATTTTTTGATATCAACCCCATTTGTTCAGAATAAGTTTGCTGGTTGCTCTTTTTAATAGAACCTTAAACTCTGCTGTTGGGAGTTGGTTTTAACTCCCCATTTTTTGGGAGCGTTTGATCATTTCTTGTAACTTTTTTTTGGCTAAAATCAGCTGTGATTTTGAAGTGTTGATGCTAATGCCCAGTTGTTCGGCAATTTCGCGGTGCTTAAATCCCTCAATAACGTAGAGGTTGAACACCGTGCGGTAGCCTGTGGGCAATTGTTCTAATAATTGTAAAATATCTTGTGCGGCCAGCTCGTCTTCTACCGTGACTTGAACAGCTTTGACAGGAATATCGTCGATGTCTTTGTGCTCATTGAACCGATAATTTTTCCGCAGAAACATCAGCGATTCGTTGACCATAATACGGCGAATCCAGCCTTCAAAACTCCCTTTATCAGAAAAAGTATCTATCTTTTTAAATACTTTACAAAAACCCATTAACAGTACTTCTTCCGTATTTTCTACGGTTTTAACATAGCGTCGACAGACCCCAAACATTTTGGCAGAAAAGCGCTCGTACAGGGCTTTCTGAGCTAAACGGTCGTTGGCTTTGCAGCGTTCTATGAGTTGTTGCTCGGTCAAAAGGCAGCTGTTTGTAAATTAAATGATGTTCTGTTTTGTGACGACTATGCAAAAAGTGGTGGGCGCAGCCGCTTGCAATATAAGGCCTTTTTTCAAAGCGATCTTAAATCTGTCCTTACATTCTAAATGGGTAGATGCAAAGTACGCTTTTTTTGGCGTATTGAAGGTAGTTTTTTTTGTGTAATGGCTGTGGAGGGCATTCACTACTATTAAAGTGGGTATACAGCAGCATGTTCATGCGCCTAGTTTTGGTGGTACAATTAATAGTTTTAAAATTTCACAAGCTTTCTAAAACAAATTTTCCATAATCATTTTTATAAAATTAAACTTATTAATTAATACAAAAAAATACTTCCTATGTCCAACTCTAAAGATAACAAAACAGGCAAAGATCATCCCAACTGGCCGAGCAAACAACCTGGTAAAAAATCTGGCGGTAATCGCGACAACAACCCGCCTAAAAAACAGTAGTATTTTTTGTAAGGCGCAGCACTTTTACAAGGTTTGCGCCTTGCTTTTTAAGACAAGAGGCGTTCTACAGGCTGTCGCAACAAGGCAACCCCCAAAACAATTAGCGAAAGCGCCAACAAAAACACTCCCACAAATAAAATCCAAATCCATTCGTTGGGCTGGGTCAAGCCCTCTCCCATCGCCGAGGCAAAAAAACCGCCACTCACCAAAACAGCCGCAGCGGGAAACCCTATACGCACTACCCAAGCGACGCGTTCGGATACGCGCCCATAATCTGCTAACAGCAGTGCAACCAGCGCCAAAATGACTAAAACGCCTGCATGTGCATGTCCTGCCCGAAACATAGCCTGTTGAAATTCCGTCAACGTTAGTGCTTCCTCTTTTCCACTGAGTATGTTTAATAAGAAATAGCCTCCAAATTCTATGGTTGGCACAGTGAGCAGAATTATTCCTGCGGTACGGCGAGTTGCTTGTTGCATAATTTTTTGATGTTTGTTGTTCTACTAAAATCTTCCTTCTCGGAAAGTGGTAGCACAAAGATCGGGTACGCGCCTTGCTGTTTCATTGACCTATGTTAAGCGTTTTTCTTTTTTTGGAAAAGCTGTCGTTTGATGCGACTTAGACTTTCGGGGCGCACGCCTAAATACGAAGCAATATGGTATTGAGGGACGCGCTGAAACAAGGTTGGGATTTGTTCTAACAGCCATTCTAAACGCGTTTCTAAAGAAGTTTGGTGCAACAATCGCGTGCGTTCCTCTACTGCTACAAAAGCCGCTTCGGCCAGTCTTCGACCAAACAACTGGGTTTCTGGGTGGGTTTGATAGAGGCGCAACAGTTTGTTTCGTGTGGTGAACAATACCGTGCTGTGCTCTATGGTTTCTAGATAACCTATACTCGGTTTGTTGGTATAAAAAGAAGCGTATTCGGTTACGAAATCTCCTTCCAAAAAGAAGTAATCGCTGACGTCTACGCCATCCACTAAACAGTAAGAACGCACCCCTCCTTTTCCTATAAAATAAAGTACTTGCGCTATTTTTTGAGGGGTGATCAGCACGGTTTTGGCAGGCAGTTCTTTCTCTTCTAGAATATTCACAAAAGCGGCAACGCCCTCTGGCGTTAATTCTCGGTGTAGTTGAGTGGCTTCTAGCAATTGTGTTACCAGTTGGTTATGGCGCATTAGAAAAGGGTAAATCGGTTAAGTAGATGGGGTGTCTGTTTACTCAATACACTGTAACAGAAGTAATCAACCATTTTTAAGCGAGCCTTTTTTCCCGAACAAGTGCGGGACATAGCACGCTTGTTCGTTGGATGCTCGCCTTCGTAGCTAAGGGCGCAGTTGTTGCACTGCATCAAGCTCTCTCGGCCTCCAACCGCACTAAAAATCCTCTGTAAAAATACCCGCTTTCTTTTGTTACAATGTACTCAATATAAAATAAATTTAGGTAGAAGGTTGTGGTATTGTTTACAAAATACAACGTCCCGAAAAGCAAAAGCCCTTCGGAACGCTGAATCATTGTAGGTTACTTTGTATTAACGCAATAGCGTAAATTCGCCGCGCAGTTGTTGACCTTCTTGTCCTGGTTGTTGGTACTCGATGTAGTAAATGTAGACGTCCATCGGTTGCTCTTGTCCTTGATACGTACCGTCCCATTGGGTATCCAAATCCGTACCGTCGTAAAGAATTTGCCCCCAGCGGTTGTAAATTTTAAAGACTTCCACAAATTGTGGATCGAGGTTGGCGGGGCGGTAATAGTCGTTGGTGCCATCGCTGTTGGGTGTAAAAGCATTGGGCATGCCTAGGTATTCCCGCAATTCTACTTCTAAATAGACGCTTCCCGTGTCCACGCAGCCGTCTGTTGAGGTTGCCGTTAGCAAAAACTGGTAGCGACCCGCCGCAGTTGGTTCTGGTGTTGTGCTGGTACGTACAGCGCTGGCATCGTCGATGTTGGGGTTGTCCAATGCGCTTAGATTTTGCCAAGTGTAGCTTACGCCCTGCGCGCTCTGGTCGTTTCCTGCGTCCAATACTACGGTTGTCCCCCAATCTACGGTTGTATCCTGGGTTCCCGACTGCCCAATAAATGGATTAAGAACAGGCTGCACGCGTGGCACGATGGTAAAGCTGTCGCTAGCGGTACAAGCGCTGTCGTCGGTCACGACTACGGTATAGGTTCCTTGCGGTAAACTTGTAACAAAAGCACTCGTTGCACCGTTTGACCAAGCGTAGCTATAAGCGCCACTTCCCCCTGTGGCGTTGGCCTGCAATTCGCCTACAGGCAAATTATCACACTCCAACTGTCCTACCAAAACGGCAATGTCTACCGACAAGGCCGAATCGGGTTGCGTCAACATCGTACTGATGGTATCCGTGCAGCCGTCGTCGTCGGTCACCACTAAAGTGTAACTGCCTGCGGGTAGTTGATTTAGGTTGGAAGTCGTGTCTTGTCCTTGGTTCCAACTGTATGTATAAGTGGGTACCCCGCCGACTACTGAAGTGCTGATGTTGCCTGTGCTGTCGCCAAAACAACTGTTATTGGTCGTCGCGCTGATTGTAGCCACCAAAGCAGGGGCTTCTGTAATGGTATAAGGCCCTGCCGTCACCGTACAACCATCGCTGTCCGTAATGGTCAAGCTGTTGGTACTCGCTCCCAAACCAGTTAGATCCTCTGAAGTCTGTCCTCCATTCCAAGTATAACTATAGCCAGCTGCACCGCCAGAAACCGTCAAATCAATTTGTCCGTCTGATGCTCCATTACAAGAAACATTGTTGAGCGTGTCCAAATTAACGCTGATTGCACTAGGACTATTGATGACATAATTGCTCGTAGCGGTACACCCCAAACTATCGGTGACGGTCACTACGTAGCCGTTGTTTCCCCAAATCCCAGAAGGTGGTAAATTGTTGATGTCTTCGGTGGTATCGCCATTGATCCAACTGTAGGTGTAGGTTCCAACGCCCCCATCAACCATTATAAAAATAGCCCCATCGTCCGCGCCTGCACAAGAAATTGGCACAACGCTGTCTGTACTGATTTGTAAATCTGACAATACGGGAATTATGACGGTATCTACTAAAATACATGGACGAGCGCTTGCGATGGTGGCGTCCCCAATCAACAACAAATAAGTACCTGCTGCTGCGAATAACGTATCACTTGGTAATGTCGCTATATTACTTGCAGGTAGCCCTAATGTAGTTGACAAACCATAGGCATAGGGTTGTATTCCACCTGTTATAGAAAGTTGTATATACCCGTCGCCGCTGCTCCCTGCACAGGTTTCTGGCTGGATGGCATCTATGGTATAAGCGATGGGGGCGGGTTCTAAAATCACTAAGTTGGTCAAGCTGTCTACGCAGCCGTTGTTATCTGTGGCCGTAACGCTGTAGGTGCCTGGCACCAAATTGTCTATTGCGGCAGTGGCATCGCCCGTGTTCCAATTGAACTGATAGTTGGGAGATCCTCCCGTAACCCCCACACCAATGGAGCCAGTGCTGTCGCCCGCACACGTAATAACGTTTAAGCTGTCTAAGGTCAAGATCAAAGAATCGGGTTCGGCAACCGTGTAAGTAGGGCTTAACAACACGCAGCCATTAGCATCTGTCACGATCAAATCGTACGTGCCGCCCGATAGGTTGGTAAGGGTGTTGGTACTATCGCCGTTGCTCCAAGCAAAATCATAGGGTAAGGTTCCTCCCGATACACTTGCAGTAATGGAACCGTTTGCCGCCCCGTTGCACCCTACATTCTGAATGGCTACACTATCTATACCCAGCGCTGTTGGTTCGGTGAGTACAATGGGCCCTAAAGTGACCGCACAGGCGCTAGAATCCGTAACGACCAGCGTATAACTCCCTGCGGCCAAGCCGCTCAAATCTTGGGTGGTGTCGCCACTGCTCCAGTTGTAGCTGTACGGAGAATTGCCCCCCGCTACGCTTATATTAATAAAGCCTAAGCTATCGTTGTTGCAAAGTAGGTTGCTGGCACTGTCCACGACCGCTGTTAAAACCGCAGGTTCTCGAATGGTAAACGGCCCTGCTGCATTTGTACAACCGCGCCCGTCGGTCACTGTTAGATTATAAGTACCGCCATTCAAACGAATAAGATCGCCCAATGTGTCCCCACTGCTCCAGTTGTAGGTATAAGGGCCTGTTCCTCCTCTTACCGTCGTATATAAAGCGCCGTCCTGAAAACTATTACAACTTACATTATAAAAAGAATCTAAGTCAACGACTATAGCCGTTGGTGCGATTAAAATAAAGGTGGTAATTCCAGCCGAGCAGTTGTTCGCATCCGTTACCGATAAGATATAGTTTCCAGTCGAAAGACTGTCTATAGTATTTGTTGTGTCGCCGTTGTTCCATAAGTAGGTATAGGGAGCGGTACCGCCTGTTGTGGTGACCGTTATGGCTCCGTCTCGCGCCCCGTTGCAGCTAATTCCTTGTACATTGGTTGATTGAGCCAAAGGCGCAGGATTGGTTAAGATTTGTGGGGGAATGGTAGCGGTACAACTGTTCTCATCGGTTACCGTTACTTGATAAGTGCCTGCCGTAAGATTGGTAAAATCTTCTCCTCCAAAACCCTGTGTCCAGAAATAGGTATACAAGCCCGTTCCCCCAGCCGCTGTGATGTAAATTCCCCCCGTACTGGCATTGTTACAATCTATGGTTGTTGTACTGTCTACAATAACCGTTAGGGCGGTAGGTTCAGCAATTGTATAAGGTCCTACAACGAGTTGACAACTGTTGCTATCCGTAATGGTAACCGTATACGTTCCAGGGCTCAAGCCCGATAGGTCTTCGGTGGTATCTCCTGTGTTCCACAAAAAATTTAGTATTCCTATTCCCCCGCTGCTGCTTAAATCAATCGCACCGTCATTGTCTCCATTACAACGCACGTTTTGTAGACTGTCCAAAGTAACCCTAAGGGAATCGGGTTCTAAAATAAGAATGGCTTTAGGAGAAGCGGTACAGCCATTGGCATCCGTGACGGTCATGCCAATGGGGCCAGCGCCCAAACCTGCAATGTCTTCGGTAGTGCTTCCATCTTGCCACAAATAACGGTAGGGCGCAACTCCTCCGATGACGGAAAGGTCTACGGCACCTGTACTGTCGCCTGCACATAGAATATTAACAATGGTATCGGTGTTTACATTCAATGTGGGCGGTGCGCCAACCGTATAAAACGTAGAAACTACGCTGGCGTTGTTGCCGTCGGTCACCGTAACGCGGTAACTGCCTGCTAAAACCCCTGTCAAATTGGGCGTTACAGCCCCCGTAGACCATTGGTAGGTCAGTGGTGCAATGCCTACGGCCGTGACAAAAACGCCGCCGTCGCTGCTGGTAGAGCAAGAAACATCCTGTATGCTGTCTAGGGTAATGATGGTTTGTGCTTGCAAGTCAGACCATCCCATTCCCAAACAAAGGAGCAAGACATATAATCGAATCATAAGTGTACTGTTTAAAAAAAAGTTGAAGGACGAACCGTCCTATTGTCTGCAAGGAGTAACAAGCGACTGTTCTTGTTGTTTCACCTCTTCGTACTTTTGTACAAATTGTTTGAATCGGGGCAGGCCGTTTGACCGTTTAGGCCTGCCCCAGTCCAAATTGGGTAGTTTATTTTTTTTGCAAGACCACCCGTTGCGTACTCCAACGCGTAGCTGTACGCAGACGAATCGAATAAACCGCAGAAGGATAAGCACTCAAATCTAAGGTTTGTTGCTGTTGAAGGCTTCCTATAGGATAGACATGGCTTTGCACTACTTGCCCTAGCACATCTACGACTTCTATCTGCAACCGCTCGGTAGGCGCTTGGCCAAATTCTAACACCACAAGCCCATGGGTCGGATTGGGATACAATTGCCAACCCAAAGCCGCCAATTGCGGAATGCCCACACTGTAATCAATTACAAAACTTGTATCCAATTGGCAACCACTGTTCACATTCACAATAAGTACTTGATAGGTGCCGGGCAAAAGATTGGTTAAGTCCTCTGTCGTCGCGCCATTGCTCCACTGGAACAGATACGAACCGCTGCCCATGGTCAAATCAATCGCGCCATCGTTACACGTGGCACAACTCGCCCAAGTGGTATCGGCATTTGCTAAATCCACCAAGCCTGGGAAAGCGGTTAAGGTGGCATTTGCTACGGTGTTACACCCATTTCCATCGCTGATTGTCACGCTGTAACTACCCGCGGCCAAGCCCGTGATCAATTGTGTAACAGCCCCCGTACTCCATACAAAACTATAGGGGGGATTGCCACTGGTAATTTGCACCCCAATACTGCCATTGTCCTCGCCACAAGTTGGGTTGACGGTGTTGATGTTGTAGGTCAAATTGCTCGGTGTATTACTTAGCGTATACGTATTGGAGAACGTACAACCCAGCGCATCAGTAATGGTTACTAAATAGCTGCCTGCGGAAAGACCCGTTATATCTTCCGTCGTCGCACCTGTGTTCCAAATAAATGTGTAAGGAGCCGTGCCCCCTGTTGCATTGTTGTCAATAGCACCATTCCCCTGTCCACAGGTTTCATTAGTGATTCCCGCGTTGTTAGCGATGTTGCTTCCTGTTTGATTGACCATAAAACTAGTAATGATCGTACAAGCCGTTGCATCACTAACGGTCAACGTATACGTACCTGCTGCTAAATTGATGAGGTCTTCTGCCGTCGCGCCATTGTTCCAAGCAAAGACATAAGGTGCAACACCGCCTGCAATAGTAACATCAATACTGCCAATAGCTGCGGTACATACTTGGTCGGTTATGACCGCAGTTGCATTAAAGGCGTTGTTGATAAGGGTATACTGTTGAACCACCGCACAACCCGTATTATCTGTAATAGTCACCTCATAAACGCCTGCACTTAAGTTGGTCAAATCTTCTGTATTAGCGCCATTAGACCAGGCAAACGAGTAAGGAATTGTCCCACCCATGACCGTCAAGTCAATTGCGCCGTCGTTGTTGCCACATTGCTCATCAGACAATTGTACATTGGCAATTCCAAAACCGAAGGTACTATTGAGCAGCGTAATGGAGTCGATGGCCGAACAGCCGCCGTTATCGGTCGCCGTAACGGTGTAGGTGCCAGCGGGCAAATTGATTAAATCCTCAGTCGTATCACCATTGGACCAAGCGAAGGTCAAGCTCAAAAGCGAACTGCTAACGTCAATGGTTCCGTTGCTTTGGGAACACGTTTCATCGGTATAAATAATGGTATCAATTTGGACATTTCCTGGTAGGTTGTTGACGGTGTAGGTTTCTACTATGCTACACCCCCCAAACAAATTATTTCTGGTAATGGTGACGGTGTAAGTGCCTGCATGGAGGTTGCTGATGAAGTTGGTTGTTGCTCCTGTCGACCACAGAAACACATTGTTGCTTACAGGTGTTCCGACGATGTTGCGCAATTCAATAGATCCATTGCCCGTATTGCATGTTTCATCTACAACAATGGTATCTCCTACTTCAAACGAGCCAGGACTTTGTACCACATAAGATTGAATGCTCACACAACCATTGCTTTCTGTAACGGTAACAGTATATGTTCCTCCGTTGAGGTTAATTATGTTGGCCGTGGTTTCGCCACTGCTCCAACTATACGTTAGAGGCAAGGCCGCTCCTACTGCCGATAAGTCGATACTTCCACCATCGCCACAAAACGCATCGCTGACCAGCGCACTGTAATTGGCGCTGCTGTTGGTACTGGCGACTGTATCGCGGTGCAGTAAGACACATCCTGTTGCATCGGTAATGGTTACTTCATAGATGCCTGCTGCCAAATTGGTCAAATCCTCGCTGTTAGCGCCGTTGTTCCAAGCGAAGCTATAAGGCGCCGTGCCCCCCAGTACAATTAGATCAATCGCACCGTCGGCATTGCTGCATAAGGCATTGGTCACAGCCGTATTGGCCAGTAGCCCATTTGCATTATTGTCCACGGCATAGGTTTCTACCAAACGACAACCCGCGTTGTCTATAACGGTAACCGTATAAGTATTAGCCGATAGTCCCGTAATGTCTTCGGTTCCAGCTCCATTGTCCCAAACAAAGGAATAAGGCGACACGCCCCCTGCTAGGGTCAAGTCAATTGCTCCAGCAGCATTGGCACAACTTTCATTGGTAATAAGCGTATCCGAAACTATTAATCCATTGGTGAGATTATTAATCGTATAGCGATCTATTACTGTACAATTCGTTAAAGTATCTGTTAGAACAAGGGTATAGACGCCCGCATTCAAGTTGTTGATGTCTGCTGTTGTTGCGCCTGTATTCCAGGTAATCGTCGCGGAGTTTGTTCCCGAAAGGGTGACATCCAACGCCCCGTTGCCCTGTCCACAAGTTTCGTCAGTGGCATTGTTTAGGGTAGATCCTAACAAACCTATGCTATTATTAATAACAAAACTATCCTGCAACGTACAGTTATTGGTATCCGTTACCGTAAGCAAATAAGTGCCCGCCAACAAGCCCGACACCGCAGCAGTGCCTTGTCCATTGATGCTACAGCTCGCTACATCCGAGTAAGAAACCGTTCCCGCAGTTGGATTAGGGCCGTCGCTAAACAAAGTATCGCCAGCGTTATTAAACAAAAAGTAAACGTTGTTAATATTTCCATTGGCCTGCCCTGCATTGTATTGCAATTCTACGCGGTCGCCTGTACAAACGGGAATCGTATATTCGCGAATTCGATTGCCAGGCCCTACGGGTATGGTAAAGTTACCATAAAAAGCACCCGCTACAAACACATTTACAGAAGGGATGGGATTGCCGCCCCAGCCATTGTTGTTCAAGTCTACCAACTGCAACGTATAGGTGCAGCAACTTGCCGTGTTGACCCTGCTCCAATTATAGATATACGGTTGGCTACCGCCCGCTACATTGGCTGTAATTTGACCAAAGCCCTGCGTACAAACATCGTCCAGAATACTGCTGCTCGTCAGGCGCAAATCACCGCCCAAATCTAAAACAGTAGCATTGTAATAAGCTACACAACCCGCCGCATCGGTCACCACAGCGGAGTAATTGCCCGCTGCCAACCCTGCGGGGTTGCTACTTGTCGCACCATTGCTCCAAGCATACGTATAAGGCGCCGTGCCACCCGTCAGTTGCAGATTGATCGCCCCGTTGGCCGTCCCACAAGTTGCTGCGGTAATCGCACCTGTAACAGTGAGGTTGCCCGCGCTGTTCTGAACCGCCGCCCCATAGCGTAAAATACAGTTGTTGGCATCGGTCACGGTAGCCAAATAAACCCCCGCACTGAGATTGATTAAATCTTCGGTAGTTGTGCCGTTGTTCCAAGCAAAGGTATAAGGCGCCGTGCCACCCGTCAGCGTTACATCAATGCTTCCTGCTGCATCACCGCAATTCTCATCGGTCGTATTAATACCAGAAACTTGTAGAGTCCCTGAATTATTTCCTACGGCATAGGTTTCTATTAGTTGACAACCGTTGTTGTCGGTTAGGGTTAGTGTATAATTGATCGCCGCTAGGTTGTTGAGGGTAGCCGTGTTGCCGCCGTTGCTCCACGCATAAGTGTAAGGCGTACTTCCGCCCATTGCGGTCACATTGATGCTCCCTGCTGCATTGCTGCAAATTTCATCGGTTACCACTGCATTGCTGATGGCTAAGGTTCCCGCAGTTTGACCGACCACATTGTTTAGCACAATGGTGCAGCCATTGGCATCGCTTATGGTTGCGGTATACGTTCCCGCGGTCAACCCTGTTACATTGGGCGTGCTAGCACCGTTGCTCCAACTGTAGGTATAAGGCGCCGTGCCACCCGTCGTTGTGAGGGCAATCGCCCCTGCTGCGTTGCCGCATTGCTCGTCGGTAATGCCAGCGCTGGCAGCTAAGGTTCCCGCATTATTGGCAACTACATAAGGTCCTGCGACGGCGCTACAGCCGCTCGCGTCGGTTATGGTCAAGCGGTAGGTACCCGCCGAGAGGTTGTTCAACGTTGGGCTGGTTGCGCCATTGCTCCACAAATAGGTAAACGGCGTGCTGCTGCCACTGACCGACAAACTGATGTTGCCCGTGCCATCGCCACAGTTTTCTCCTTGAACAACAGGCGTACCCAGCGCCAACCCATTGGTCGTATTGGCCACCACCGTCCGCGTCGCTACCACCGAACAACCGCTGGCATCACTGCCTGTAACGGTGTATTGTCCCGCACTCAAGTTGCTAATATCAGCCGTAGTCGCGCCGTTGCTCCAAGCGTAAGACACGGGCGCCGTAGCCCCGCCTATGGTCAAGGCAATAGCACCGTCGCCTTGTCCACAAGTTTCGGCAGTGGCCACCAAATTGGCAATAGCCAAAGCGCCTGTTTGGTTGTTGACGGTAGCATTGGCGTATACTGTACAGCCCAGTGTATCGGTAACGGTAGCGTTGTATTGTCCTGCGGATAGGTTGTTGAGGTTGGCCGTAGTGGCGTTGTTGTCCCAAGTGTAGGCCAATGGGCCCGCGTTTCCGCTAATGGTCAAATTAACGGCACCCGTTTGGCTGTTGCAAATTTCGTCCAGTACTTGCACCTGATCCAACGACAAGGTTCCACTGTTGTTCCCGAGTGCCAGCGCTCCCGTTGGCAAGGCACAACCGTTGGCGTCCGTAATGGTAGCGCTGTACGTTCCTGCGTTGAGGTTGCTCAATACAGCCC
>CAYUZF010000064.1:5029-8597 GCA_964449615.1 uncultured Aureispira sp. | reverse complement strand
CCGTTGCGCCTGTGTTCCAAAGGTAGCTGTAAGGCATTTGCCCACCTATAGCTGTCAGGGTAATATCGCCTTGTCCATTGCTACAAATTTCGTCGTCTACGTCCACATTATCCAATACAAAATTACCAGAAGCATTGCCAACTACATAAGTTGGGGTAAACAAACGGCAGTTGTTAGCATCGGTTATGGTGGCTGCGTATGTTCCTGCGGAAAGCCCGATCAAATCTTGCGTTGTCGCGCCGTTGCTCCACAAATAGGTGAACGGCGTTTGTGTTCCTACAATTAAAATATCTATAGAACCATTTCCATTGCCACAAACCTCCTCTACTGCGTTGCCATAGGTTTGCTGCAAGTCTCCTGTATTGTTTACTACCACTGCGGTGGTCTGCGCTTGGCAACCTGCACCGTCCGTTACGGTCACCGAGTAGCTGCCTGCACTGACGTTGACAATACTAGTGGTGGTGGCTCCTGTACTCCAAGCGTAGGCATAAGGCTGCACCCCACCCGCAACACTGACCGAAGCAGCGCCCAAAGCATTGCTACAAAACTCATCAGTAGTATTTACGCTCGTAATATTCAAACCATTGGTCTGATTGTTTATAACAATACGCAACGTATCTTGACAACCAATAGCGTCACTGGCTGTAACGGCATACGCCCCAGCCGACAAACCTGCCAAATCCTGCATCGTCGCGCCATTGCTCCAAACATACGTAATGGGGCCACTGGTACTCGAAACACTCAAATCAATCGTTCCCGTTGCATCGCCACAGGTTTCATTGCTCGCCAAAAAACTACCAATGGCCAAATCACAACTCGGAATACAATTTCCAACTAGGTTGATCAATTCAAAAGAGTCAACCAGTGTACAGCCATTGCCATCGCTTATGGTAGCCACGTACAAACCTTGTTGCAAATCGCTGATACTAGCCGTTGTGTCGCCCGTACTCCACTGAAAACGCACAGAACCCTGCGCCCCGCGTACCAGCAAGCTGATCGCCCCCTCTTGATCGCCACAATTTTCATTGATCAAGGTAGCACTGGTATTTAGAATAGGGGCGGCTTGAATGCTGTATTGCTGCACCGACAAGCACGTTCCATCTGTAATGGTCACCGTGTAGGCACCAGGAGAGACTGTAGTCAAATCCTCGGTTGTAGCGCCGTTGCTCCAAGCAAATGTAAAAGCACCTGCCCCCACATTGAGGTCAATGCTGCCATCGGCTAGGCCAGCACAAGTCTCGGCGGTTGTATTGGCCGTTACCGCTACTGTTCCCGAATTGGACAAATTAATAGTATAATTATACATGCAGCCTACGGTATCCGTTGCGGTTACCGTATAGGTTCCCGCTGCTACGGCTGCCAAATCTTCGGTCGTTGCTCCGTTGTTCCACAAGTAGGTGAACGGCGGATGGCTGCCTACTACATTGAGGTCAATGCTGCCATTGGCTAGGCCACAAGAAGGCGCGGTGCTGCTGTGGGTAAAAGTAGGCGCAGCGGGTTGAGTCAGCGTAACAATAGAATCGGGCAAATCAGTTTGCAAACTAATAGACCAATCAAAGATATAGCCGTTGTCCTGTGCAAAATTATCGGTTACCCGCAATGTCCAGTTGCCGTTGAGCGTGGTTCCCAACAGGCCAAAGAAAGATTGGCGAGGCGTGTAGGAGCCTGGGGGCAAATAATAGTCGGTATAAGTATTGCCCGCTAGGGTGGTAAACGTATGAATGGGCGGTGGCCCTGGCGCAGTCGGTGAAATCAGAGCCCCCATCGTTGGGTACGTCGGGGTATTGGTCCAACAATATTGATACCCCACGCCTGGATTGAGGTTGGTACCTGCGGCGTTGTCCACAGGGCCAGAAGCGATGGGTTCCCCCAAATCACAAGTATTGACCCCCGAACCTGTCGCCCCGACGTTTTTAAGTTGTATGGTTTGTCCGCTTGGGGCAATGAGTTCTATCGTCAAATCACTGGCATAAGAATGCTCCATCGTTGCACAAACCGAATTGATCTGGTTGATGGAAGTCAGTGTTTGTCCCGTATTAAAGCCATTGATGTTGATCGCCGAGGTATACGACACGCCCGTTCCATCGGGTAAGAAGGTCTGCCCAGCATTAAAATTACCGCCTACAACCACTGCATCGGCAGAGCAGCCGTATTGATCGGCTACCCGAATGAGATAAGCCCCCGCAGATAAGCCTGTGAGGGGTAAATTGGTAGCGGCTACGTTCTGTCCCACTCCTGTGCTGGTATCCACGTAGGTTACGGTATAAGGAGCCGTCCCACCTGAAATATTAACTGCAATCGTACCCGAAGCATCGCCATTGCACCCCAAGTTTGTCCCAATCGCATCAAAAGTCAACGGCACTGCGTCGTCTATGTACAACAGAACAGTATCTTCTGGTGCGCAAGGCGAAGGACTATAATACAACTCTATGGTTTCTCGCCCTTCTACAACCCCATCGGCTAGTGCATTGATGAGCAAGGTAGAAGCAGTTTGTCCTCTTGGAATGGTAATGATAGAATCAATAAACACATAATCCACTCCGTTCAAAGCCGTCCCCCCCAAACGAATGGGAATGTTTAAATCACTGCTGGCCGTTGCCCCCAAATTAAAGGTAAAACTCGCAGGGATACAACCTTCTAGAGCCGTAGTATCGGTACTAACTGTAGCAGAATTAACCGCAATGCTGTTGGACACCAATGAATTTTCTTGCAACAACACCCCCGAATCAAACAAAGCGTCCGAACCATCGGCCAAGCGCAACGATAAGCGGTAAACCCCACAAGGAATAAGATTGGTACGCCGCGCTTTCATCAATGTCGTGAAGCCGTCAAAACTAGTATTGACTTGGTTGGCAACCGTACTGTCGTTGTTGATATAAAATTGAAAAAAAGAATTGCTGTTAATGCTGTTGATTGTTACAGGCGTGCTGGTTCCTGGCACTACCGCCAAGTTCTCTTGCCCTACAATTCCTGGCCCACTGATGTAAAACGCAAACACGTCGTTGAAGCCCGAATTCACAAAATCGTTGTACTCTTCGGACAAGAACACAAAATTAAATTCCAATTCATCGCCTTGTACCTCAAATTCAAATTCTAATACAACAGCATCCTGAGTTGGAAACCCTGCTAAAGTACTTAAATCTCCATCGCCAGGGCCATTGTAAGGGGTGGAAGTCCCCTCGCTAAAGTTGGGCCCCGCTGCACTGTCTACATCACCCGTAGACAATATCACGCCCGAAGACAAGCCCAAGTCGTTGCCCACGTAAGAAAAGAGGCCGTACTGGTTGGAGTTGCCCGAAATAGAGGGGTTGAGAATGGTGATGTTGGCACCTGCTAAATTGTTGCCCAATTGTTGTGCCGTCAATCCTTTTTGTACGGTCAGTTGTGCCTGTGTGATCCCTGCCAAGCAAAGACAAAATAAAAGGCCGATAAAACGCATCATATCGTTTGGTTCTTTTAGTGCTGTGGCTTTTTGTATGTAAGAGTGCCGCAGCCGTTAACGGTAAAGTACAGTTGTGAAAAAGTGGTGGTGAAGCAGCAAGATTAATAGCAGAAATTAAGTTAGATA
>CAYUZF010000064.1:0-5019 GCA_964449615.1 uncultured Aureispira sp. | reverse complement strand
CGCTTTTGCTTTGTCAAAATGTTAAAACCACTTTAAAAAGTAGTTGGTAGGGGTGTCGATTCTCAATACTTTTTTCTATTTTTCACCGCTCAACAGTACCTTCAAACAGACCTTACTATGGATATTTTTAACCCAAAAGACCATCAGAATTTCATCCGTCGTTTAGAAAACTTACAGCCCGACCAACACCCCTTGTGGGGCAAAATGACGCCTGCGCAAATGCTCGTCCATTGCACTGCGGTGCAAGATGCCTGCAACGGCACCACCCTTCAAAAAACGCCGTTTATTGTGAAGCTGTTCAAAGGAGCCATCAAGCGGTCTGTTTTGGACGACAAACCTTACACAAAAGGCATCCCGACCCACCCGCAATACCGCGTAACCGATGCGCGTGGTTTTGAACAAGCAAAAGCCGATTTCTTAACGTCTTTGGAGCGTTTTGTGGGCAACACAGGCAGCGCCGAGCATTCTTTATTCGGCACTTTGAGCAAAGAAGAGCGCAGCAAGGCGCTTGGGAAACACCACGAACACCATTGGGCGCAGTTTGGGTTGTAAATCCAGCTCTTTACTATTCAAAATCAGGATACAACAAATAACGCTGGCGCAACTGCTTGTACGCCTGTAGGTCTGCTGCCCAGCTTGCGCGAATTTCTGCGGCACTTTTTCCCGCTTTGAGCTGTGCTTGCAACTGCGCTGTGCCTGCCAATTTATCAAAGAAATTATTGGAATTAAAAAAAGAAGCCTGCACGGCAACAGGCGCGTTGTGGTAAAAATTGAGCAAGTAATCCAACTCAATTTGTTGACGCTGTTGAAGAGTTGTTAGAGCAATGTCGGATAGATCATAGCCCTGACAGCGGTGGCCTTCGTGCTTGGGGTATTTGGCACCCGCTTGGGGCTGTGGGACAAATTCAAACGCGCCCTGCTGGACTTGGGGTTGGCCGTAAATCTGAAATTGCTTGTCCGTGCCGCGCCCCACACTCACGGTTGTTCCCTCAAACCAGCAAAGCGAGGGATACAGGTAAATACTGCGCATGTTGGGCAAGTTCGGCGAGGGCGCGATGGGCAATTCATAGAAATCTCGATGGCTGTAATTGGCGCATTCTACATGGTACAATTCACAATACAAACTGTCCTTCAACCAGCCCTCTTCGTTGATCATGCGCGCATATTCGGCCACAGTAAGACCATGCACAATCGGCACAGGGTGCAACCCTACAAAACTGCGTTGGTTGGGCTGTAAAATAGGGCCGTCCACGTAATGGCCATTGGGATTGGGGCGGTCCAAAATAAGCACAGGAATGCCCGCCTCTGCGCAGGCTTCCATAACGTAGGTCATGGTAGAGGTATAGGTATAAAAGCGCGTACCGACATCCTGCACGTCAAAAATTACCAAATCCACATTTTCCAGCTGGCTTTGACGCGGGCGTTTGTTCTTGCCGTAGAGCGAAATGAGGGGCAAGCCCGTGCGGGCATCAATTTTATCTACTAATTTTTCACCTGCATCGGCACGGCCTCGAAAACCGTGCTCAGGGGCAAACACCTTTTGTACTTGACAGTCGAGGCTCAACAACGTATCCACCAAATGGCGCGACCCTACCCTAGAGGTATGGTTGACCACTAAAGCCAAACGTTTGTCTTTTATGAAATCATAATATTTGAAAAATTGATCGGCGGCGGGAACTATAGGGGTAGCTTTTGTTGTTGTACTGAGGCTGGGGGTAGCTGTTTCGGCTTGGGTATAAAAATACCAACCAATGGGTACTTGTAACAAAACAACGATGGTGACGGCAATCCATTGCATAAAACGACAATTGTACAAATGTAAATTAAAACAGACAGCTCCCCTTTTGCACCAATACAGCGCTAGGAAGACAATCTAAACAGTAGTTCGAGCGTTTCTAACAATGATACATAAAAATAAACAGTTCCCCTTTTTTGTTGGAATCTATTCCCTTTATGATTCTCAATAAAAACAGTCCGCTTCTATAATTTGTTGCTTTAGTAATTCATTAACTAACGGTCCCATCAAAAACCAATCAACAACCAATGACCTTCCCAAACAACGCAATAGAGGTCTGGCAAAACAAAAAGGACAGCAGCTTAAAAGCCAACAAAAAATTTGCGCGCAAATTGAGCCCCCACAAGGGCAAACACTTAGATCGGCTAGCCGCTCAAACACACGAGCGGGTATTTGAACACTTGGACTGTCTCGACTGTGCGGGCTGTTGCAAAGGCCTCCCTCCCATTGTCAATAAAACCGATGCACAGCGCATAGCTAAACGAATAGGCTTGTCTGTGGCAGCGTTTGAACGCACGTACTTGACCCTCGATGAGGACAACGACCAAGTCTTGCAACAAACCCCCTGCCCCTTTTTATTAGACAACAACCACTGCTCTATTTATGAGTTTCGGCCCAAAGCCTGTCGCGCCTACCCCCACACCGACGAACAGTTCTCAAAAAACATTACTTATCACACTAAAAACACCTTACATTGTCCAGCAACTTTTTTTATTTTCGAAGAACTAAAACGCTGTGTTCCCGTATAATAGAAGAAGGTACCGCTGAATAAGTACACCCGTTGCCAATTCGAAAGCACTCGACTTTAGCATACTATTTGTATAATTTAAAACAAGTTTTATACCCAAACATTAACACTTGGCTTTGTTTTAGCATTCTATCTAACACACACAGAATAGCTAACAAGCTTTCCTACGGAGCTATACTATTCAGTTTCACACGACTATCTACTATGAAAACAAACATCATCATCATTGTAATTTTACAATTGTTGGTGTTTTCTTGTCGCGAAACAACCACTCCGACAATAGACACCATCACACAGCGCTCTGTGAGTGCTTTTTCCTACGTACCTCTGGATGTAGAGCCGATTAAGTTCACACTGGACAACAGCCGTGATACCTTTTTATTCGGTCGTTCAGGGGTGTTGATTTACGTCCCCGCAGGGGCTTTTATGGGTCGTGGTAGCAATACCAGGATTGACTTGTACTTAAAGGAATATCAACAGCCTTACGAGTCTCTTGCGCAGCCAATATCTACTAGCACTGGCAGCAACCAGTTGCTGTACACCAACACGATTGTTCACTTAGAAGCGCGTCAAGGCATGGCCAATATGCACTTGGCACCGCAACAAGCCATACGCCTACATTTTGAGCGCTCTCCCGAAGTACCTGAAATGCAGCTCTGGCAAGGCACCCCAAAAAAGTGGAAGGTTGCCGACAACGATCGCCCCAAATTATTCAACCACATGCTAAAAATTGGTGCTTATGACGAGCGCCAGTTTGCCAATGGCCAGTCTATTGAAATTTGGGAAAAACAAAATTTGGGCATTACAACAACGGATCAAAACGAGTTGTGGGAGCAAGACTTGGCGTATTTACATCTAAATTATACCATTAATAAAGAAGGACGACTGGAAGACGTTAAGTTCAAAGAGCCTATTGCACACGATTTTCAACGTAGGATTTTGAAAACCATGCAAAGCTACCCCCTCTGCAAACCGCATTTGGTAGACGGCAGCCCGCAAGAAGTAACCTGCGAATACGCCTTCCACGTGCATCAAGCAGAGCCTAAATACAAAGAAGATTTAAACTACTTGCAATTGTTGCAAAATCAATATCCGCCGCTTACCGCGCAAGGGATCAGCCACATTGACCAACTGGAATTGAAGTACCACATTTTTAATGTAGAGCACTTGGGTTGGTTGGCCGCTGGTCAAGAAACGGACATTTTGGAAACCGTGGACTTAATCGTTGAATTGGAGCCTTCTGTAATCGCAGAAGTAAAGATATTTTTAAAGAACTCCAAGGCCGTTTTAATGGGCAAACGAGAGGGCAACAGCATTGTCTTTGAAGGATTGCCCGAAGACGAGCCCTTGAGCGTTTTCGCATTGAGCCAGCGCGGCGAACAGCCTTTGCTAGCCGTCGCAACAGCTAATTCTTCGGATGGTATTGTAGAAAACTTAAAGTTTTCCAAAGCCAGCTACGAGGAGATTCGCAGTACGCTCAAAACGGTAAGCGCAGGCAATTAGATGGGTGTAGGTTCCCCTACCTTTTTTTTTATAAAATATAGATCTGTAAGGCGCTAAGACGTCTTACGGATTTTTTTTATACGGCTTGCTTTAGACAAAATTGCAACAATTGCTGTGCCCCCTCTACCAACGGCTCCAATTCCTCTCCGCCCGCTTCCAACCAAGCTTTGAGCAAGGCTGTTAAACTCGCCAAGGCCACCGCCTGCCAGCGCTCCGCCTGTCGAAGCGTCTGCCAGTGTCGCCTGCGCTCTACCTCCCAACAACCCAAGAACCAATGTTGCAGCGACGGCTCCATCAAATGCCACAACTCTTTTTTCTTTCCTCTGTACAATTGTTTGGCATGACCAAACAATAGATTCAAGACCAAACCAGTCTCCCCTTGCTCTAAAGCAATAGCCAATTGTGCAGGCAACTCGCTTTCCAAACTGTACAATAGGGCTTCCTTGCTTTCAAAATGTGCATAGAAGGTGGAACGGCTCACAGGTGCCGCCTCCAAAATATGTTGAATGCTAATGTTTCTATACGCTTTTTGGGCCAGCAGCTGACTCAACGTAGTTTTTAACAGTGCTCGTGTCCGCTGTGCGCGAGGATCAGTGGTATCTTTCATAATTCTATGATATAAAAAAACAGCTTTTAATCTATCGAACAGTTTCCTGATTTTGTATGGAATAATTGCCTTGCCAGCACGTACTTTTGTAAGCGCATTTTTAATTTATTACAGTGTAACAAAAGAAAGCGAATGTTTTTACAGAGGATTTTTAGTGCGATTGGAGGCCGAGAGAGCTTGATGCAGTGCAACAACTGCGCCCTTAGCTACGAAGGCGAGCATCCAACGAACAAGCGTGCTATGTCCCGCACTTGTTCGGGAAAAAAGGCTCGCTTAAAAATGGTTGATTATTTTTGTTACACTGTATTTATTACAGTGTAACAAAAGTTTTTAGATTATACAATTTTGCTTGTTGACCTTAATATA
>CAYUZF010000063.1:17944-23974 GCA_964449615.1 uncultured Aureispira sp. | reverse complement strand
TATCTTTGAAATAATCCACAATTCCCGCCACCAGCGGTACCTCTGGGCCTACAAAAATATACAGAATATCTTCGCGGCGACAAAAGGTTTCAATGGCCTCAAAGTCCAAAATGTCTAAGTCGTGGCTGTTGGGAATTCCGTCGTTGCCAGGCAAGGTATAAACGGCTTCTTGCCCCAGTGTCTGTGCCAATTTCCAAGAAAGGGCATGTTCGCGTCCCCCCGAACCAATTATTGCTATTTTCATTGTTCTATTGCTTATGCTGCGATTAAGCCAATGCTTCTCTCGCTGTTGTTAAGGTCAATTCACAAATTCTAACCGCATCACAGATGTAATCAACAGTGTGTAAGTTGTGTATGCGTTGTTTGGTGGTGGTATCAATGTCCAAACTGTCTACCAAATCTAAGAGCATCTGCCGGGTGGGTTTTTGACCCCGCGATACTTTTTTGAGCAAGGTATATGGATCGTCTACGCCGACGATTTTCAGAATGGTTTGGATGGGTTCGGCCAGCAGTTCGGGACTGTCGTTCAGTTCTGCCTGGCAATTGCCTTCGTTGATGCGCAGTTTGTTGAGGCCGCGTAGGCATTCGGTAACGCCCAAAGAAGCGTAACACAGCGCCGACCCCATGTTCCGCTCTACCGTCGAGTCCGACAAATCGCGCTGCATTCTAGAACGGCACAGCTTATCCGATAGCAACGTCAACATAGAATTAGACAACATCAAATTGCCTTCGCTGTTTTCAAAATTAATGGGATTGACTTTGTGCGGCATGGTGGAGGAACCGACTTCCCCTTCTTTTACTTTCTCAGAAAATAAATCCTTAGAAATGTACAACCAACAATCCACGTCCAAATCCATGATAATGTTGTTGATTTGGCGCGTCCAATTGAAATAGGTCGCCCAAGTGTCGTGGTCTTCAATTTGCGTGGTGGCAATATTGGGTTCTAACCCTTGCTCTTGCAAAAAATTGTGCGCAAAACTCAACCAGTCAAAATCGGGAAAAGCCGCCAGCATAGCCGAATAGTTGCCCACTGCACCGTTGATTTTACCCAAAAAGGTAAAGTTTTTTAATTGTTTGTAAATGCGCGTGATACGGTTGACGAACACTGCAATTTCCTTACCTGCGGTGCTGGGCGATGCTTTTTGGCCGTGGGTACGGCAGGGAAACGGAATGGTTTTCCACTGCTCGGCCAGCTCCATCAGTTTGTTGAGTAGTTGCGCCAAATGCGGAAGATGTTCTTGCTCCAAATAGTCTTTGAGCATGAAGGTATAGGCCAAATTGTTGGCATCCTCAGAAGTTAAAGCAAAATGCAGCATGTTTACATCGCGAAGTTGAGTGCGCTCGCGCAAAAAGATTTCACAAGCCTTTACATCGTGGTTGGTTACGCTTTCTATTTCCTTGATACGGGCATAATCTTCTTGGGTAAAGTTATCTATACAATCCTGAATGTTTGCTTTTTCCGCATCTGTTAGCGGCTCAAACAAGCCTGTTTTATCCAACGCCAAAACGTACAGCAATTCCACCTTGCAGCGGTAATACATCAGTCCTTTTTCAGAAAAATAAGAGCGGTGCGGAATTAATTTTCCAGCATAACGCCCATCCAGCGGGGAAATGGCATCTATGATCATAATTCTTTTTTTTTTAAAATTGACTACGAGGCAATAAGGCCGTGTTGGATTAGATTGTTGTGCAAACGCTCCTCGATGGGCGTGTCGGGCAATTCCAATGGCTGGCCTACAATCGTTTTATAAATGTCTTGATAGCGGCGGCTGGTTTCTTCTATGACTTCTTTGGACAAACTACTGGGCACTTCGCCGTCTATTTTGTTGCGGAGCATCCACTGGCGTACAAATTCCTTGTCCATTTGCTCCACCTCGGCTGGGTGTTCGGCGTAATCGGCCGCGTTCCAAAAGCGGGAGGAATCAGGGGTATGTATTTCGTCAATTAAGATCAATTGTCCATCTAGTAAGCCGAATTCATACTTGGTATCTACCAAGATAATTCCGCGCTCCTTCAAAAAATTACTACCAAAAGCAAACAGCGCTAAAGCTTTTTCCTTCATTTGGTCATAAACAGCAGCACGAACCAAGCCCGCCTCCAAAATACCTTGCTCATCAATAGCCGTATCGTCTTTGTCCTTCGTTGTAGGTGTCAAAATAGGTTGTTCAAACGCTTGGTTTTTCTGCAAGCCCTCCCCAACTACCACGCCGCTAAACTGGCGTTGCCCAGCCGCATAACCGCGCCACATAGAGCCTGTTAAATAACCGCGTACCACCATTTCTACCCGAATTGGCTCTGCTTCTTTGACCAACGTTGCACAAGGATCGACTTGTTTTATAACGTGGTTGTCTAAAATATGCTTGGTCTGGTCAAACCAAAAATTAGCAATGCCGTTCAACACCGCCCCTTTGGTAGGAATAGGCGTTTTTAGTACTTTGTTGAAAGCCGATAAGCGATCCGTTACTACAATCAGGCGTCTATCGTCGTCTATGCGAATGCTGTCGCGGACTTTTCCTTTATGAATCGTCTCTAATTGAGCGGAATTAAATTGCGTTAAGCAGTTCATTGATTGTTGTTTATGCAGCTCCAGACAACGCAAGGAGTATTGAGCGAAGCCGAAATGCCCGTTGCGTTGTCTGGAGCAATTATTTTAATGTTTAAAATGGCGCAAGCCTGTGAAGACCATCGCAACGCCCAATTTGTCGCAAGTTTCGATCACCGACTTGTCGCGAATAGAGCCGCCAGGTTGTACCACTTTGCGAATGCCTGCGGCGGCAGCAATTCTACATTGTCTGCAAAAGGAAAAAACGCATCTGAAATCAACCAAGCGTTAGCCAACTCTTCGGCTACGTAGTTTTCAAAATCGTCGCCAGTATACTCGTTTTTTAGATTTTCGCGGCTTTTTTCAAGCGCCAATTTGGTAGCAATAAGACGGTTGGGCTGTCCTGCTCCCATGCCCAACAACTGCGCGTAGCCGTCTTTGAAACGCACAATAGCAATGGAGTTGGATTTGATGGTTTTAATGGCGCGCAACCCAAATTCTATCAACGCCTGTTCTACACTCATTACCACTTTTTTCTCGGTCATTACTTCCATTTTTTCGTGGAGTTGGTTGTCGGCATCTTGGGCGAGCAAACTGCCGTTGAGGTAGCGGTAATCTTTGGGCGTTTCCAATACGGTTGCATCAAATTTGATGAGGCGTAGATTTTTGTGCTGTTGCAAATAAGCCAGTGCTTCCTCTGTAAAATCAGGCGCTACCACGACTTCTACAAATTTGCGTTGGCCGCGGTCGGTATGGTCCAACTGGAAAAACTGCACCGTCTCTAAAGCTACTTTGCGGTTGAAGGCAATGATAGAACCGAAGGCAGAAATAGGATCGCCTGCCCAAGCCAAGCGCAACAAATCAGCTTGGTTGTCGCCCTCACACAAGCCACAAGGATTGCTGTGTTTGATTACGGAACAAGCAGGACGCTCGGCCTCGCGAATGGCCTCAATCGCTCCATTGATGTCCAAAATATTATTAAAAGAAAGCGCTTTGCCGTGCAATACTTCCATGTCGTACAGCGATTGCTCCATACCAGTTTGGCGATAGAACTGCGCACGCTGGTGGCTGTTTTCACCGTACCGCAAGGTTTTGCCCTGCTCAAAACGCAAGCGCAAAGACTCTACTTGTTGTTCTTTGTCCATGGTAGTCGCAACCAACGCGTCGTAGTCGGCAGTGTGGTTAAAAGCGCGTGTCATCAACTGCTTGCGGAATGCGTAGCTGGTCTGGCCATTTTGCTGCTGCAATTCTTGCAACAACTCGGCGTAGTCGCTCGGCTGGGTGACAGCAGTCACGTATTTAAAGTTTTTGGCGGCAGCCCGAATCATTGTTGGGCCACCAATATCAATATTCTCAATCAAGGTTTCAAAATCCGCGCCCTGCTTTAGCACCTGCTCAAAAGGATAGAGATTGCACACCACCAAATCAATCGCCTTGATGTTTAAGCGGGCCGCCTCTTCGGCATCTTTGACGCGGTCGTACAACAAAGCCGATTCAATGTTGAAAGAAATGGTTTTCATGCGTCCCCCAAAAGCTTCTGGGTTGCCCGTCACACTGCTGATGTCGGTAGTGGCAACGCCTGCGGCCTCTAGTTGGCGCTGGGTACCGCCCGTGGAAATAATTTCACACCCCATTGCTGCGAGTGCTTGGCCGAGTTCGACCACGCCAGTTTTGTCAGATACGCTAATTAATGCCCGTCGGATAGGAACCAAAAGATCCATGTTTGTTTGTTGTTTTTATGATGAGTAAGCTAGTATTGTTTTATCAATGGCCAAAAAAAATAGAGCCTGCTCGTCCGTTGTTGAGCAGGCTCTAAATGGCCTAGACCATTGGCCTTGTAATCGTTACTACAAGAATAAAAATTGTCGTTGTTATTGGGGGTACTGTGAAAGCCTGTTTTCATTGGTTAGCTTCAAGTAAATAGCGCTAGGCGCTTAAATGAGCGAGCAAAGGTAAGGAAGTTTTTTGAGGAAGGACAACTTATTGGATAAATTATCCCGCTTTTAGAACTAGCTTACGCGTGTTTCAGCTTTTGCTGGCGAATGTGTTGCACGATGTTGGTAAAAATCTGTAAGCCTTCGCCCTGTTCATCGTGTGCTGGTTGTTGGCGCTTGATCTGTCCCCAATTGGGGTTGTTGTACAAACTCAAATAAGCCTCTGGGTGCGGCATTAAGCCAAACACCTGCCCCGACGGGTCGGTTAGGCCTGCACAGTTAAGCACACTGCCGTTGGGGTTGGCGGGATAAGCACCCACCTCTCTACCGTCGACATCGCAGTAGGTCAAGCAATTTAACCCTTTGGCTACCACGCTTGCCTCTACAGCTTTATCTGCAAACAACAGTTTGCCCTCGCCGTGGCGCACAGGCAACGCCATTTTTTTGATGCCTTTTAGAAAAGGCGTAGAAGTAGCCGCGTTGACTTTACAGTAGACCCAACGGTCTTCAAAATGTGCCGAATTGTTTGGTGCCAACGTCGCTTCGGCTTCTACTTGGCGGTTGGTGTTGGGCAACAAGCCCATGCGCACCAACATTTGGAAGCCGTTGCACACGCCCAGAATATATTTTCCCGCTGCCAGAAAATCCTTGATTTCATCCATCAACACCTTTCCTGAAGGCAGTTTTTTGTATTTTATTTTATTAGAAACCACTTTACCAGAAGCCAAATCATCCCCAAAGGAAAAGCCTCCTGGAAAATTGAGCACCTCGTAATCGTGTATGGAGGTACGCCCTGTTAATAAGGCATTGAGGTGGACGACGGTAGGCGTTGCCCCTGCCATGCGGTAAGCCGCTGCCATTTCTTCCTCGCAATTGATGCCAAACCCTGTTATAATAAGCGCCTTAACAGACGCGTTGTTGGTTGTTGTCATGTTGTATTGTAATTGAAGGGACACCTCAACTTCGCTCGATGCCCCTGTCCCGAAGCTTAATAATTTATAACGTCAATCCCTCTGACCAAGCTTTTAACAACCGCTTGGTGTCTAGTTGTATCAAATGCTCTTGCTCGTGGCGAATTACCAATTGCTGCTGTAGGGTTACTTTTCCAAGTAAAAAAGCACGCTCCCCTAAAATAGCCTCGAAGGCCGCTTGGTTTTCAGGCGCTACCGATACCACAAAACGCGAATGCGACTCCGAAAACAGTTTGGCCGCTGTGGATAATTCGCCCAAGCCGTCTAAACTGATGTTAGCCCCTAACTCGCCGCCGAAGGCCGCTTCGGTCAACGCAACCGCCAAACCACCGTCGGATAAATCGTGGCTAGAAGCAATCAAATTTTCTTCGTTGGCTTTCATAATGGATAAGTACAACGCCTTAGCTTGCTCTTTTCTAACTTTGGGTACGTTGGCGCCCAATTCACCAAACAAACCGTAAAACTCTGAAGCACCCAACTCGTTGTACGTTTCGCCCAATTGATAAATTAAATCGCCCGCAGCTTTAAATTCGGACGTTACCGACTGGCGCACATCGTTCATTTTGGCAGTCATCGAATACAA
>CAYUZF010000063.1:17427-17815 GCA_964449615.1 uncultured Aureispira sp. | reverse complement strand
GGCGGTACCGAGATTTTTTTGCCATCGGCCTTAAAATCATTTTTCATGCTGTCCTTTCCCGATGTCAATGGAATATCGAAGAAAGTCGCCATATCGTACAAGGCTTGGCACATCTGCACCAACTTGGCTAATTTTTGTTTGCCATCGGGGTTGTTGGTCGGGTGGTAATCGGAATCAGGCACGCAGAAATTGTCGTTGACCGACCAAAAGATGCCGTCGCCTGCTTGGGTATGGGGCAAGCGCCCCCCCGCCGAAATAATTTGGCGCACCGCTTCGTCAAAAGCACCTGCCGACATTTCGTAAGCGTCAATATCGCCAAAGCGCGGCAAAATACCGTTGGAAACGGCTACGCCTTCGTAACTGTCAAAACCAAAGCGCAATACGGCAG
>CAYUZF010000063.1:14829-17417 GCA_964449615.1 uncultured Aureispira sp. | reverse complement strand
TGGCCCCATCAAGGGCTTAACGATGGTTTTGCCTTTTACCTCGTGGTCGTAACGGCGGATGATGGAAGCGCGGGAACAGATGTTCAAACTGCCCATCAATTGCAACAGCGTTCTATTATAATCAATAGCAGTAGGCAAAATTGGCTCGGACAACTGCGGCTTTTTCCAAGCTGCTTGCATGATTTTTTGTGGATCGCCTTCGTGCAAAAACGTCATATCCAAGTAGGCCACTTGTTGCTCCTCGTACCGCACATCCAAAAAGCCACTGTCGGTAAATTGCCCAATATCAGTCAATTCTACTTCCATGAATTCCGCTAAGGCAAACAACGCTTGGCTGTGCTTCGGCTCAATTACCAACGACATGCGTTCCTGCGATTCAGAAACAAAAATCTCCCAGGGTTTTAAACCTGCGTATTTTAAAGGAACTTTTTCTAATTCTACCACAGCACCCCCAGAAATGGTGGCCAACTCTCCGATAGAGGACGACAAGCCCCCTGCCCCGTTGTCGGTGCTGCACTTCACCAACCCCTGGCGACAAGCACGCACCAAAAAATCGGCTACTTTTTTCTGAGTAATGGGACTGCCAATTTGCACAGCAGAAGAAGGCGAATGTTCGTCAATCTCAATGGAAGAGAAGGTAGCTCCATGTATACCGTCTTTGCCTACGCGGCCACCTGCAACCACAATGCGGTCGCCCGCATCTATAGGTTTTTCCCAAGAGGGCGCGCCTTTGTAATCGTAAGGCATTAGAGCGCCCGTTCCACAGTATACTAAGGGTTTACCGCTGTAGCGGTCGTCAAAAACCACCGAGCCGTTTACGGTAGGGACGCCCGATTTGTTGCCGCCATCCTCAATGCCTGCGACCACACCTTCCATAATCTGGCGCGGATGCAATTGCCCTGTCAACAGCGGTTTGCTGTAATTGGGGTCGCCAAAACACAACACATTGGTATTAAACAGCAAGCGAGCCCCCCCCACACCTGTGGCCAAAGGATCGCGGTTGTTTCCTAAAATACCTGTGATGGCTCCGCCGTAAGGGTCAAGCGCAGAAGGCGAATTGTGGGTTTCTACTTTCCAAACAAACAATTGATCATCGGTGGCTTTAACAACCCCTGCGTTGTCCGAAAACACCTTGACAAGCCAGTCGTTTTGATTGGCCTCTAAGCTTTCTTGCACCTTGCTGGTAGTGCCTTTTATAAACGTCTTGAACAGCGAATTAATCGTGTGCTGCTCGCCTGTTTGCTCATCTTTGTAATGAATAATGGCGTTGAACTCTTTGTGTTTGCAATGCTCCGACCAAGTCTGTCCCAGAATTTCTAGTTCGCAATCGGTCGGTGCTGCGCCCAAGCCTACTTTTTTGCGGGCCTCTTGCGTAGCTTTGTCGTTGTAATGTGCCACAATGGCCTTCATTTCTGCCAAATTCAGCGCCAAGACTTTCTTACGCGACAGCTCCAGCAACTGCTCATCGGACAACTGCAAATTGACGGTTTCTACCGTTCGGTCTGCTTCTAAGCGCACTTCAGGCACGTAAGCCTCGACGTTCCATTGGCCTTGATCGGCTTGCGCATAGGTGAAGTGGTTGATGAGGGGGTTGCCGAGTAGGCGCTTGGCTAGGCGCTGTAGTTGCGCTTGGCTCAATTTGCGCTCAAAGTAATACAAGCGCTGGGTAAAAATGCGCTGCGTATGCACATCGGCATCGGTGTTGAAAAAATCGGCCCAAGCCATTTGCGCGGACATGCCTTCGTCGTCCGTTACGCCAGGCAGTTGTGCCACCGCTACCAACGACTGGAAGCCTTCGGGATGTTGCCAATCGTTGATGATAATTTCGTCCGTTACCACATCGCGAATGCAGCGGTTGGCGTAGTCTTGCAACTGCGCCAAACTGCTGTCGTATTTGATAGAAAAACGTTTGGCGGTTTTGACCGCGCCTGTTTGAATGCCGAGCTGTTGAGCGGCTTTTTGTGCCACTTGCTCGCCTTTGGTGTCTCTAATAGTAGGCTTTAAAACAACTTGAATAGAGGCCGTCATTGGTTGATTGGTATTTTTAGTAGAATAAAAACGAATCTATTAAGCGTGGCGGTAGACGATGCAATTGGCGTGCATGCCTGCTCCTACAGAAGCAAAAATCACAATATCGCCTTTGTTAATGCTGTGTCCATCCATCACCCCTTTCATAATCAAATCTAATACAGTTGGAACCGTCGCTGCCGAACTGTTGCCCAGTTTGTGTACCACTAAAGGCATCATTTCTTCTGGATAATCTTTGTGTCCATTCAGTTCATACAAACGCCGCAAAATAATTTTATTCATTTTCATGTTGGCTTGGTGCATGACAAACTTGTCCACATCATCCAAAGTCAGTCCCGCTTTGGCGAGGCATTCGTTCATGGCATCGGGGACTTTGGTCACGGCATAGCGAAAAACGCCCTTGCCATACATGCGAATGTATTGGCCTTCGGTTTCTAGTTTGAGGGAATCGCCCATTTTGAGGTAATCCGCTTCGCTCAAACTGTCGGAAACGGTCAAGTGGGACAGCACACCCATCTGGGGGGCATTCTCTTCTATTTCTACCGCTTCCAAGATCGCTG
>CAYUZF010000063.1:12952-14819 GCA_964449615.1 uncultured Aureispira sp. | reverse complement strand
CACACCGACGCCGGACACCCGGGAAGGTAGTCGGTGCGAATTTCGATCTCGCTAATCGCCCGCGGATCACGGGGGGGCGGGTCGGTCATTCGGGAAACGGTGTCCGCTCCAACGACTAAAACGCGTTTTACATCGCCCGATTGGATGTAATAATTGGCTTGAATAAAAGCCTGTACCCAACTCGGACAACCAAATAAAATATCATAAGCCACGCAACGCGAATTTTTGATGCCTAGCTTGTGCTTAACTTTTGCCGCTAAATTGGGTAATAGATCCGATTGAATGGTTCCCGAAGCCACATCCCCAAAATTATGCGCTACAATGATGTACTCTATGGTTTCGAGGTCAATTCCTGCATCCTCAATAGCCAATTGAGCCGCTTGTGCGCCCAGATCAGAAGCCTTGACGCCTGGTTCTGCCACACGGCGTTCTACAATCCCTGCTACTTCCTCAAATTTGGCTGTAATAGCGGGATTGGTTTTTGTCATTAGCTCATTGGATTTATTAAAGAAGGTATTTTCCCAAAAAGCGTCGTTGGCTTTTTTGATGGTTGGCAACACAGAGCCAGTTCCTATGATCTTTGAGCTGTATTTTTTCATAAAGTTGTTGTTTGTAATCCTCGTTTTGAACAATTGATAAGGTGGTGATTTCCTTATAATGACGGGGGATTCGGCCTTGACCACTACCAAGTGTCTTTTATTTTTCCTGTTTGTTGTTGGAACAGGAGGTTAAAATAGCCGCGCTTCTCCGCTGTTGTTGTAAGATACTATTACGAATAAGAATTAAGGTAACGAATTATTAGGGTACCTTAAAACTTAATTTTTCTTAAAAAAAGTATTCTTAGTGTTTGTCTTTAATCCGTTGAGGGTGTAGTAACTGTCTATAGGTAGGCTTCCTCCATTACAAGTCCTTTACAATAAAAAAAGACCACCTAAAAAGGTCGCCTTTGTTATTTTTTTATTGAAAGTAGGATAAGGTCTTTTCTGGGAGGTGCAAACTGATGCCTTTTTCAGTGGTAATTTCCCCTGCTACCTGCATGGCATACCCGTGTTTTTCGCCGAGTGCCAACAGCATTTCTAGTTGCTTCTCTTCTACCGTCATCAACATTCCATTGCCCATGTTCCAATACAAATAAGCATCTTCTAGCGCCACTTGACCGAGATCCATTAAGCGCTGCATTAAGGGCAGCGGCTCAAACAACTGATCCAGTTTGGCCCCCAATCCGTTGGCCTTGAGTACGCGTTGAAAATTGTCTGCTATTCCGCCACCTGTGATGTGGGCGATGCCCGATAAGGGAATCCCTTCGCGAATGATGGCATTGACAATGGGTGTGTAAATCAAAGACGGTGTTAGTAGCGCTTGCCCCCAAGTTTCGTTGCCTTCGTAAGGCTCGTTGTGCCACTCTTCTCCAAAGGCGGCTTGCATCAAGCGGCGCACCAAAGAAAAACCATTGCTGCGAAAGCCGCGGGCGCGCAAAGCCACTACTTTATGACCCGCCTGCACCGCCGTCCCATCAAAAGGCTCGTCCAAAGCATCGGGCAGAACCCCAATGGCCGTCGAACACCAATTGAAGTGCATGCCATCGCCGTATCCCCCAATGCGGTTGCCCAATTCGGCAATCTCTCCTCCCGAAATGCTAATGCCTGCAAAATCACACGCAGCTGTCAAGCCTTGCATAAGGCTGTTGATGACTTCGCGATCAAGCCGATCAACGTCGATGATGTTAGAAATATTGGTTGGCTCAAAACCCGCGGTAGCCAAATCATCGGCCACCATAGCGACCAAGTCGAAACCAATCGTATGGTAAATTTTGGTGCGTTCGGCCAATTCTATTTTGGTGCCAATTCCATCGGAAGCAATACCGATG
>CAYUZF010000063.1:10473-12909 GCA_964449615.1 uncultured Aureispira sp. | reverse complement strand
CTTACCAAACTGTAACATATTGGAAAATACACCATCGACTTTAAGAGCTGCCGCTCCTGCTTTGTCGGCTCTGTTTGGAAAGGTTTTTTTTGCCCAGCCAAAGGCGTCCTTGGAACAGAGATTTCCAAGGTCAATATCAAGGCCACTTTTCTTTTGCTCAGCCATTATGGTTGAAAGGAGTAAAACGGTGAAATTAAATGGTATTCCTCAATCAAAGTGCAAAGGTAGCATTTTTACTAGAAATTGAGGCGACCAGCGCAGATTTATTCTTATGGGAAGGTGTAAGGTGGCTCTCAGGGCTTTAGTATCTTAAATAAGTATTAAATATGGCGATTTAGAAAGCTATATTTTGGATTCCGACTAGAAGCGCTTACTTTTGCTTGCAATTTTTTCCAAACCACTTAATTTTCTGCGATGAAAAAGTTGCTTAAGGAAGGTCTGACCTTCGACGACGTGTTATTAGTTCCCAACTATTCTGAAGTTCTTCCCCACCAGACCTCGCTGCGAACGCCGCTTACCAAAAATATCTGGCTCAATATGCCGCTGATTAGTGCGGGCATGGATACTGTAACAGAAGCAGCTATGGCCATTGCAATGGCTAGAAATGGTGGCATTGGAGTGATTCACAAAAACATGTCCATCCAAGAACAAGCCGAGGAAGTGATTAAAGTCAAACGCTCTCAAAACTTTGTCATTTCTAAACCCATCTACCTCTCGGCAGACCATTACGTCTACGAAGCAGAAGAGTTAATGGCTAAATACAAAATTTCTGGGGTGCCGATTACCAATGAAAAAGGTACACTCGTAGGTATTTTGACCAACCGCGATCTGCGCTTTGAAACCAACCACAACCGCAAAATTGATGAGGTAATGACGCGCGAGGGCTTAGTGACGGCACCCGTTGGTACTACGTTAGAAGCTTCTAAAGCCATTTTGCAAAAGCACCGTATAGAAAAATTGCCCCTAGTAGACGAACATTTTAAATTGGGTGGTTTGATTACGATCAAAGATATTGAAAAAGCCGTACAATACCCCAATGCGGCCAAAGATGACAAGGGGCGTTTGTTGGCCGCAGCAGCGATTGGTACGTCCAAAGATACCACCGAACGCGCCGAAGCACTGGTTGAAGCAGGGGTGGACATATTGGTAGTCGATACCGCCCATGGCCATTCCAAAGGCGTATTGGAACAACTCAAACGGTTGAAAGCAGCTTATCCAACAGTAGATATTATTGCGGGCAATGTGGCCACGGCAGAAGCTACGGTGGCGTTGATTGAGGCGGGTGCCGATGCGGTAAAAGTGGGCATTGGCCCTGGTTCTATTTGTACGACGCGGGTAGTAGCGGGGGTAGGCGTTCCGCAAATCACGGCGATAGAAGACTGCGCAGAGGCGGCCAAACCTTTTGGGGTTCCCGTTATTGCAGATGGGGGGTTGAAATACTCGGGCGATGTAATCAAAGCGTTGGCGGTAGGCGCACATACTTGTATGATGGGCAGTATTTTGGCAGGCTGCAAAGAAAGTCCTGGAGCGATGGAATTGTACCAGGGTAGAAAATTTAAGGTTTACCGCGGCATGGGTTCTATTGGAGCCATGAAAAAGGGCAGCTCGGATCGCTATTTCCAAGAGGGCAAAACAGAAGCTAAAAAGCTGGTTCCCGAAGGAGTAGAAGGACGCGTGGCCTACAAAGGCGGGGTAGCCGATACCCTTTTCCAACTGATTGGAGGGGTACAACAGGGCATGGGCTACTGCGGCGCTCCCAATATTGATACGCTGCACCAAACGGCGCGCTTTGTACGCATCACAGGCGCTGGCCTCAAAGAGAGCCACCCACACGACATTTACATTACCAAAGAAGCACCGAACTACAGCGTTCGATAGTTCTATACTTGGCTTAGTTCATACCTTTTCACTCTATTCTGTTTACAATTAACTAGTTTTTTATATTATGAATAACCACGAGCTCGTTTTGGTCTTAGATTTTGGCGGACAATACAACCAATTGATTGCGCGCCGCGTCCGCGAGGCGAACGTCTACTGTGAAGTGCTTCCGCACCACGCTTCGTTGGAAAGCATTCAAGCCAAAAATCCTAAGGGAATTATTTTTACGGGCGGGCCAAATATTGCCTACGAAGCCAATGCGCCTACCGTCGACCCACGCCTTTTTGAATTGGGCATTCCGATTCTCGGCATTTGTTATGGGGCGCAGTTGACAGCGCACGTTTTGGGCGGACAGTTAGAAGCGGCTCTACAACGCGAGTACGGCAAAAAAGAATTGGAAGTAGCAGGCGCGCATCCTATTTTCGAAGCGGTGTCTAAACGCACCACCTGCTGGATGAGCCACACGTACCAAATTACGGCACTGCCTGATGAAAATTATAAAATCATTGCCAAAACAGACCACTGTGCTATAGCCGCTTTCGCGAATGACGAACAAAA
>CAYUZF010000063.1:5789-10421 GCA_964449615.1 uncultured Aureispira sp. | reverse complement strand
CTTGTTTAACGTCTGTGCTTGCAAGGGCGATTGGGTCATGAGCAATTTTGTGCAGGAAACCGTTCAGGCGCTGCGCGAACAAATTGGCGACCGCAAAGTTTTGTGTGCCTTGTCGGGAGGCGTTGATTCTTCTGTGGCGGCCATGTTGGTGCATCGAGCGGTGGGGCACCAGTTGACTTGTATTTTTGTAGACAATGGCTTGTTGCGCAAAAATGAGGGCGATTTGGTAGAACAGGTATTTACAGAGCGTTTTGATTTGAATTTAATTCGCGTCAATGCACAAAAGCAATTTTTGGATCGGTTGGCAGCGATCAGCGATCCTGAGCAGAAGCGCAAGAATATTGGAGAAACGTTTATTCGGGTGTTTGAACAAGAGGCGGAAAAGTTGAACGGAATTGAGTTGTTGGTGCAGGGAACCATTTACCCCGATGTGATTGAAAGCGGCAGCGAACATGCGGCGGTAATCAAAAGCCACCACAACGTAGGAGGCTTGCCAGAAGACATGAGCTTTACAGGCATTATTGAGCCTTTGCGCGATTTGTTCAAGGACGAAGTGCGGGAAGTGGGGCGCGAATTGGGGTTGCCTGCGGATGTGGTTGATCGCCAACCTTTTCCTGGCCCTGGCTTGGCCATTCGCATCATCGGCGACATTACCGAAGATAAACTGGAGATTTTGCGCCAAGCAGATTGGATTTATCGAGAAGAGATTAAAAAAGCGGGTTTGGATAAAGTCATTTGGCAGTACTTTGCCGTCTTGACGGGCATCAAAACGGTAGGCGTAATGGGCGACGAGCGCACGTATAACTACACCATTGGTTTGCGCGGTGTTACTAGCTTGGATGGCATGACTGCCGATTGGGCGCGCATTCCATTTGAAGTGTTGGAAATCATCTCTAACCGTATTGTCAACGAAGTGCAGCACGTAAACCGCATTGTTTACGACATTACTTCTAAGCCACCTGCTACCATTGAGTGGGAATAATAAAGCAAGCGGGGTGTAGTTTGTAAGGGGCCGTCGTAACGGCCCCTTACAAACTACACCCCGCACCTATACCTATCCAAGCGTTATTTTTCTACCGTACTAATGGGCAGTTTTTTTTTGGAAATTACGCCTGCAAATTCTTCTTTGGCCGCTTGCATGGGCAGAGCGATACAACGTTTCTCCATATATTGCATCATGCGCTCAATCAGGTCTTGCGCGTCTCCGTCAAGATTAGAAATTTCGTTCTTAAAAACCGAAGAAAGGGCGTGTTTACGGATGGCTTTTATCTGTGTCGGCAAGTCCTTCAGGACCAATTCTACTTGGCGACCTTTGTATATTTTTCTAAATTCTGCTACGCGTTCGTTGATAATGGCGTGTACATTGATAACTTCTTTTTCTCGAAAAGCTAGATTCTCGTTGACCAACTCTTTGAGGCCATCAATCTCTATGTAATGCGTGGCGTAATTTTGAGCAATGGAGCGGTCGATGTTGTTGGGAATAGACAAGTCAATTAGTAATTTGTCGTCTGTTTCTCCCTGAAGCAGTTGCTCATACAAAGCAGGTTGTATGACGGGTTCGGTTGCGCCCGTGCAGACAATCATGATGTCAAAGCCACGCTGGTAAGTCGATAAGCCTTCGAGGGTATACGCTTTCCCTTTGAGCATAGTAGCCAAAGTCTGGGCGTTGTCGATGGAGCGGTTGAAGACCGTACAGTTGTCAAATCCGTATTTGAGTAGAAATTTACCTACCAACGTATTGGTTTGTCCTGCGCCGACCAACAAAATGCGCGCATCGCGCGAAGGGTTTTTGGAGAGCAGTTGCCGAATGGCCAAAGAAACAACGGAAACCGCTTTTTGGCCGATGCGGGTAGTCGAGTAGACTTTTTTGGCAGTTTCTACGGCCAGTTGTACGGCCATGCGAATGGAATCTCCTGTAGAACCCAAGCGGCAGCAACGGTGGTACGCATCGCGCAACTGGCGCAAAATTTCTCGTTCTCCAATTACCAAAGAGTCCACAGAAGAAGCGACTTCCAATAGATGGGTAATCGCCGCATCGCCGCAGTAAATACTAGCAGAAGCTTTTAGGCTGGTTTTGACGGGCAAATCTGGATAAACTAGATTTTCGAAAGCGTGTACAAAACGGTCGTCTACGGGTTGGTGGGTGGTAAATAAAAACAAGACGCGGTTGCAGGTAGCTAGATACAACAACTCTTTCAACTCCAACACATTTTTAATGTGTTCTAGTTGCTGTTGTAGCGCTTGCTCATCGTCCATATTGGGCAACACAAAATTACCAATATTTTTGAGTGCAGTACTCTTGTGTGTAATGGTTATTATCTTATAACTACTCAGTGTATCCATGTATAAGAAAAATACGTTCGTTAACGGTACTAGAATTACAGCAAATTGCCACACATCCAATAGACCGCTAATCGTTGCGGGGATTAAAGGATTAAGTTTGTGACAGAATATTATATCAAAACATAAAAACAAATGAAATTCTATTTATGATACAAGTCTAACATTGCCGTCTTTCTCTGTAAGAAGGAGTTTGATATTATAATCCTTACAACTCCAAAAATAAAGCAAAAAAGCGAGTTAGGCTGTCATTTTTGCGTCAGTTCAAAAATTGCGCTGCTTATTTAAATTGAATCTAAGCAGGTGCTTTTTTCCCTTTTCCAAAAGGTACGACTATTCTATCTATTAAGCTATTGATACGGTCATTGTACGGTAAATCTGGCTGTTGCAGGTGCCTATTCTGACACGATTATAGCAGTAGCTTCTACTTCGATCAACAAACGGGGGTCTATCAATACTTGTACTTCTACCATAGTAGTTGCGGGGTACACACCTCTGAAAAAAGTACCGTGTTCTCTTCCTATTATTTTCCAATCTTGAATGTTTGTGACATACATCCGAGTGCGTACTATAGAAGTTCGGTCGGTACCCAGCTCGTTCAAGGCCTTTTCTATTTTCTCAAGGATGAACCGCACTTGTCGCCCTACGTCTCCCTTTCCTACAATATTTGTACCGTCCACTGCTGTTGTTCCTGCTACTTCTATGGCATTGCCAACGCGTACCGCACGGGCATATTGCACGAGTGTTTCCCATTCGGTTTCCGAGTGTACCCACTGTTTGCTCATTGGTATTTTTTGAATTTGGAATTAGAAAAGTAAACTTTTGTGGAGGTAAAATAGATGTGAATTTATACGCTTTTGACCTTGTTTTGACAGTTTTAGTATAGGGGTACGGTGCTTGTAACTGAATGCTTATCTTAGAGAACGCTCAAAACTATTTTGTGGATCTGTTGAAACCAACCTTACTCTTTATTTTGAATGCCGCTTTGCGAGTTTTTAGTAGTTAATAGGGATTGTTTTGACAATATATTCCTACCCGCTTTAGTTTTATTATTAAAGTCGCCTACTGCGCACACTTACCAAAACCCCTTTACCCATGTCTAAAAACTTACTATGTTTGTTCCGATTGTTTCTTTGTATCAACAGTCTTTTACTGCTGTTTCCTACCAATAGTTGGGCCGTAGCTGTTCCCGTTGCTGCTAAAAAAGCCGTTAAGATTCAAAAAAAGCACAAACGCTCCTACTGGTCATTCAAAAGACCGCGCTACCTGCAGCCACGCTCTACCAACACGGCTTTCTCTAAGCTTTCGCTAAAAAAACACTCCCTAAAACGCATCCGCTGCGAAGGTCCTGATTTGGGAGGCACCATCGCTATTTTAGCCATATTGGTTCTTATATGGGCGATTCCTACGGGAATTATTGTATTGATCGGTGCCCTAGCTGGCATCACTTGGCTTTGGATACTGGGTTTGATCCTGTTTCTTGCTCCTATCGCCCTTTTATTGATCTTATTTTTAGTTCTAGGCATAAGTGGAGGTTTTTGAGATATAGCTTGTTCTAATACACTGATCTTTTTAAAAATAACTGCCATGCGCTCTTCTTCTCTTCTCAGACTGCTTCAATTGTTCGCAAAAAGCACCTCCATCAAAAACGGCTAAAGAGAAAGACACGCAACAACTACCGACCTATTGGACAAGAACGGGCAGGTTATAGCGATGCTGTATGGCTCTTGTTGGGGCTTATTTATCTGGGCTGGTGTTTGCTAATGGCCATCCCTATGGTGTTGGGTGTGGTGCTGGGTAGTCCCGCCTTATGGGTGTTAGGAATTGTACTAGCCGCTCTTCCATTGGTTATTTTGTTTATAGCTTTGCTTCCACTTTTCTTTGGCGGTAGACGCCCAATTGAGGTATCTGAAGTGCCTGTCGAGCCGTTGCCGTTAGACGAGTAAGACCGCGTTGCATCTATTCGCTGCATTTTATAGGATCAATTGGGTGGAATTACCTATCTTATCCACTATAGGGGTTGCAATGCGTGTTGGCCTTTCCTTGCGCTGCAAAGTCGTTTAAACTGCTCTACTAATTTCAATCAACAACCATGGTTTACCATATTTTAGGCCTTATGTCGGGCAGTTCTTTAGATGGGTTGGATTTGGCGTATTGCCGAATTGACTGGGAGGCAGGGCGTGCCGTAGCTTGGAAAGTTTTAGCTGCTGACACCTTGCCTTTTTCAGCGTTGTGGCAGCGGCGTTTGGCCAACCTTCCCCAACAAGACGCTTTGGTATTTGCTAAAACCCA
>CAYUZF010000063.1:0-5779 GCA_964449615.1 uncultured Aureispira sp. | reverse complement strand
GGGCATTACATGGCCGATTTGGTGCAGCAGTTTTTGCAAACACATGCCATCACCCAACTGGATGCCATTGCTTCGCATGGGCATACCATCTTCCACGACCCCGACCGCCGTTTAACGGTACAAATTGGCGATGGGGCAGTTTTGGCCGCTCAAACAGGGTACACCACCATTTGTGATTTTAGAACGCAAGATGTGGCCTTGAGGGGCGAGGGTGCACCGCTGGCGCCTTTGGTGGAGCAGCATTTGCTCGGTGGCTATGATTTTTATTTAAACTTAGGCGGTATTGCCAATGTCTCGGCGCGGCTGCCCGACGGGCGTTGGGTGGCGTTTGATTGCTGCCCTGCCAATCAAATCCTCAATGGCTTGGCGCAGGAATTGGGCGCGCCGTACGATGCGGACGGCGCCTGGGCGCGCTCGGGGCAAGTGCTTCCCGAACTGCTGCAACAAGCTGCACAGTTTGATTTTTACCACCAACCTTACCCCAAATCGCTGGGCAATGACTGGATTCAGCAACAGGTTTTGCCGCTCTACAAAGCGTTTTCTGGCGCTTGGGAGGATAAGTTAGCCACCGCCTGCGAACACACAGCCATCTGTATTGCCGATGCTCTACAACAAATTATAATACAAGAAAATCTATCGACCACTGCCCCGCTTCGCGTATTGACAACGGGCGGCGGTACTTTTAACACGTATTTGTTGGAAGGCGTTCAGGCGTATTGTGAGCAAACGTCTGCCATTGAATTGCATCGTCCCAACGATCAACTGGTGGCGTACAAAGAAGCTTTATTGATGGCGCTGTTGGGGGTGCTGCGCTTAGAAGGACAGCCCAACAGTTGGCGTTCAGTGACAGGCGCGCAGCGCGATACGGTGAATGGAGCGGTATATTTTGGGAAGCGATAGGTTCGGGGGGATTGTTTTAGATTAATTTAAATGAATGCGGATAGGCAGATGGTACCTTAAGTCGACGGGTTGACCATCTTGTTGCGCAGGCGTCCAAGGTGGTAAGTAGTTCATAGATTCAACTAGACGCAGTGCTTCCCTATTTAACCACGCTATTTCTGAGCTTTTTTTCAATGTAATATCTTGTAGACGTCCCTGTTTATTTACGGTGAACCCAACTACAACAAAACAACTGTGTGTCCCTACTTCATAACTTATACAGCATGGAAACCTAAATTCTTGATAGATATATTCTAACATTTTAAGATCTGCGCAAGCTTTTTTAGCTCTACTTGTTCCTTCTATTTCTTCACAACCAGAAAAGCGCGGCATCTTTTCTGCGACAGTTCTTATAGTATCCAATAACTGCGTACTTGGAACTTGGGCATCAAGTTGATAATTACATATTAATAAAATAATACAAAAAAGTACCAACATAAATTTTCAATAAATAGCTCTGTAGGATTTAGCACAGGGCGCGGCAGGCGTGTACAGCACGCCCTTACTGCCTTGTTTATTTTTTTCTACGTTTGTTTTTTCTTTTTTGTTTTCCTTTTTTGTCTAAGCGGAAAACGATGGGTGTGTTGTAGCGTACATTAGTGGCGTACCCGCGGTGCTTGCCAGGAATCCAGCGCTGCGGCATAGCATTCATGGATTCGACCACTCGCAGCGCTTCTTCGCCCATACCGTGCCCAGCATCGCGCAGGAGTTTTACGTCAGTTACCTTCCCATCATACGCAACAGTGTAACGAACCACACAGACCCCTTCTATCCCTGCTTCCTTTGCTGTTTCTGGGTATTGAAGGTTGGCATACACATACGTTGCCAGTGCGCTCCTTGCACAACTATCACGGTCTTTTTTATTGGCAGTGTCTTCGCAACCAGGAAAGCGCGGCATTTCTTCGACGATGGTAAAAATCTGGTCTTGTAGGGGGTTGTTGTTGACGGGTTCTGGCTCTAGGTCAAAAGTGGGCGCATCAATTATCTCGGTATCCTCTTCTGTTTCTTGCTTTATCTTCTCATTCAGTTTAAACCGAATGGGCAGGTTGTAGCGCACTCTTACGGCTTTGCCGTCGTGTCGTCCTGGTGTCCAACGCATGGGCAGGTTGTTCATAGCTTCTAACACCCGTTGAGCCTCTGCTCCTGTTCCCGCACCTGGATCGCGCAACACTTCAAAATTATCCAACCGCCCGTCTTCCATTACCGTAAAGGAAACTACGGCCATTCCTTCTATTTGGTTTTCTTGCGCTAATCTGGGATACCTGACGTTTTCTGAAATATATGCTACTAATTTTTTATCCGCACAAGCTTTTTTCTCGCTGCTGGTTCCTTCCAGATCTTCGCAGCCAGGAAAGCGCGGCATTTGCTGTATGATGGTAAAAACTTCCGCTTCTGTTTTCTGTCCTTTAGCGGTTGTTAGTAGTAATAAAAAGGGAAAAATAAACAGTAATTTGTTCATGGTTTTAGTGGTAATTAATTGCTTTATTAAAAAAAAGAAAAACTGCTGTAGGGTACAACAGTTTCTCCTGCCCCAACCCTGTATTTTTACGAAAGGTTCCATTGACTGGCCAACTATTTTATTGACGGCATTAGTTTAATTTGAAGCGAATGGGCAGATTATAGCGAATAGGTATGGGCGTGCCTTTGTAGGTTTTGCCCACCGTCCAGGGTTCTAATTCATTCATAGAAGCAACGATGCGGGCAGCTTCTGCCCCTGTTCCGCCTCCTGGATCGCGCAACACTTCGATTTCTTCTAATTTACCTTCTAAATTTATAACAAAACTCACCAAAGCCATCCCTTCTATCTCTTTGTCCTGCGCTTCCTTGGGATATTTTAAGTTGCTGTAAATGTAGCGAAGCAATTTTTGATCCGCACAGGCTTTCTTTTCATGGTCGCTGCCTTCTAGCTGTTCGCAGCCTGGAAAGCACGGCATAATATCGGGAACCCCCCAAGTTATCTCCTCCCAGTCCCCTTCCGTTTTTGGCTCTTTTTCTAAGGGTTCTATCGGTATGGCAGTTTCTAAGGGCGGCAACGTATCGCTGCAAATGGCATAATCAAACGGGGTGGAAACTGCATAGTGACTTGTGTAAACGGAACAAGCAAACAGCACATAAAGCATGGAAAACAATAAGGAAGTATACATTTGTATTTATTTTTTAGAAAACGTGTGTCAGTGCATTTTGAAGCGAATGGGAAAATTTTGCCGAACGTGTACGGGAACACCTCCTTGTTTACCAGGAATAAACGTGTTGGGCAGTTCGTTCATGGATTTTATAACCTCTTTGACGGCTTTGGCCGTCTCCCCTCCGAGATTCCGCAGCACTTCTATGTCTTCGATCCGTCCTTCTTTATTAACCGTAAACCCAACTATACAAATACCTTCTATTCCCTGTTCCCGAGCTTTTTGCGGGTAGTGCATGTTTCTGTAGATGTAGGCCAACATTGTTGAATCGGCGCACTTTTTTTTCTCCGCTGCTGTTCCTTCTAAGTCTTCACAACCTGGAAAACGAGGCATCTCCTCCACCGACCTAAATACATTTTTTTCTACTTTCTCTTCTAGAGGCGCTGCAAAATCAGGCATAGGTACCTCCTCCTCTTCTTCTATAGGCGCTTCTACAACCGCTTCTTCGTATGCTTCTACTTCCTCCGTTATCATCGGCGGTGGTAATGGTGGTGGTGGTGGTGGTGGTGGCGGTATGGATTTGCAGCTATTACTACCTATTGCCAATAAAATTCCCAGTAGCAAGCCAATCAAATACTTCATAAACAGTTAATTTTTTTTGTAGTTACCTAATATCCAAACAGCGTCCCGATTGGGTTCGGGACGCCATAAATGGACTTAAGAACACTATCTAGCAATGATAGGAATGGTTAATTTTTTATCCTCGTAAAGTAAAGCGAACGGGCAAGTTATAGCGCACTTTGACCTTTTGGCCGCGCTGCTTGCCAGGTGTCCACGATTCGGGGAGTTCGTTCATTTTTTTAACTACGCGCTTAGCCTCTTTGCCCAAACCTCCTCCTGGATCACGCAAAATTTCTATGTCTTGAATTTTTCCCCTAGTATTTACCACGAAGCTTACCACTACAGTACCTTCAATACCGATTTCTCGGGCTTGGCTGGGGTAGCGAATACATTTATAGATGTAAGCTAAAAGTTTTTGATCGGCACAAGCCTTTTTTTCTTGGTTGTTGCCTGCTTCTTGCTCGCAGCCTGGAAAACGCGGCATTTGCTCTACAATAGTAAAAACTTCGGGGCCAGTGGGTTCGGGTTCAGGTGCGGGTTCGATGATAATATCCGGGGTGATGTTTCCAGTTGCGCCTGAACTAGGGGCAACTTTTCCATCGTTGGGGCCAGTGGTCGGCACCACTTTGGGCTCTATTGTTGGCTCTTGCGGAGGAATGGGCTTTTGTTCTACAATTTCTATCTTGTCAGGGGAAGGGGGCGGCGGCAATGCAGGTAATTTTTGAGGCGGTTGTTGGGTGGTAACGGGTACCTTGTCGTCCATGCCTTCTAAGACTAAGCCATCATTTTCGTAATAGGCTTCGTAGCTGTAATGCGTCCACGCAAAGATTATGAACACGACTCCTATCGCAGCCACCAAACTCAGTAACTTCAGATGCGTTTTGTGCTCGTAGACGTCTACGGCGTTGTATTTTTTGGTCAGACTAGGCAACTGGTCGGCCTCTTGAAGGTAGCTGCTGTGTTGTGTTTTCCAATAGAATTTGATGCCAACCACAAGGGCAACAAGAAAAGCGGCAACGCCCAAGACACCCAGCAAGACTTGCGTGCCTGTTAACGTTAGAGAAGATAAAGTAATAAAGGTATTCATTGGCTCTTGTTTTTGAAGGATTCACAAAGGGCAAAGCGCTGCCACTGTTAAGGGGTCTTAACAAGAATCACTTTTAAGTTTGTAATTGAATTAGTGCGAAGCCTAGAACGCAGTGTAGTGGAGTTTATTTAAATGGTTTTAGTAGAAGGGCGTTCTTAGTGGCTTTGTTGGTATAGATGCGGCCTCTTACCATTTTGGTGGTTGTGGAGGGAACTTTTTATAAAAAAGACAAAAAAATGCTGTTCCCACACAAAACAGGAACAGCATTTTACCAATCAATTATCGAAGCGACCGTTTGTTATTCTTCTTCGTCCAAACTGTTGTCGGGCGTTGGAACGTCGGGCGTATTTTCTACCGTTGGCGTAGGATCAGCGGTCTGCGCGGTGGGTACTACGGGTTCTTCTTGATCCGCAGGGGGTGTTCCGTCCAGCAATTCCTCATTGGGGTTTGCTGTAATGGCCGTTGGTTCTGTTGTCGGTTCTTCCACTGCTGGTGTTTCTGTAGTGGCGTTGGCCTGATCGGCAGCTTCTTTTGCAGCGGTTTTTTCTTGGGCGGCTTGACGTTTTTTCTCTTGCTCGGCTTGGCGCTTTTCCTCGCGTTCGCGGCGCGCTTGGTTTTTCTTCTGCTTATTTTCCAAATCCTTCATGGTGTCGCGCATGTCCTGCAACTTGTTGTTTTTAGAATCTATGCGCTCTTGAATGAGCTTGGCGCGCACTTCGCGCAGCTGTGTTTCGAGCTGGCTGGTATTGCCTGAGTTGAGTTTGCCCTGTTGTATGGACATTTCCTTATTGTCGCGGGCAATGGAGCGTTCCATTTTTCCGATGGCGGCTTGTAGGCCCTCCATCCGACGTGCCAAGCGACTTTCGGGGGAACTGTTGGGCGAGCGTCTTTTTTTGACCTCTTTGAACGCGGCGTCGATGCGATCCCACAACTTGGAGCGTAGGCTACGTGTGAGGGTAGTACTTTTGAAGCGCTGTTGCAAATTTTTGAGCGCGTTGAAGGTCTTTTG
>CAYUZF010000062.1:16378-23991 GCA_964449615.1 uncultured Aureispira sp. | reverse complement strand
CCCAAGCCTTTGATGCCGACGCAAGCGGTCGGAAATACGTCGCGCTGTCCAGAAATGGTCAACTCTTTGCTCAAATCTTCCACTTCTACCGAAGTATCCCAAGCATAGTTGCGTGTGGTGTAAGAATCGCGCAATTCACCTGCATCCTCTTCAAACCCAATGATCAACAAATGCAGGGTCAACTCGTAGGCCGTTTGGTTTTTAAACAATTCGCATTCCAAGGTTCTACAATTGGTGACCAAATTGAAATTGGTAGTGAGGTAAATTTGTTGAGTTTCTTTAGTATATACAGGGTCTTCTACAAGAAAGCGCAGCAACTGCAATTGGTCTGCTTTAATCATAGATTTCACCTCAAACCCATTGACCAAAACATCGTATTTAGACTTATTCTGCATCCATTTATCCAAATCTAAATAGACTTGAGCCGTCTTGGTCAGCAAATCGCCTTCTTGACCATTGACTAATATTTTGATTTCGGTCTCTTTGAACACTACATTGGGCGACTCTACGTAGGTATAATGCGTTTTGGCAAATGTACTGTCCGAGCCCAGTCCCGTGGCACTGTAATGCATGCAATAGCCTTCGCCATTCTGGTAAGAAACGTGGCTGCCAATGCGGTTGATGCGGTGGTTGTAAGTCCAACGTTCAAAACCGCGCCAAATCAATGCTTTGTTGTAGGACTTTAGTGCATTGTACGATTGTTGTGCTCGGGCCGTTGTACCAAATAAAAATAGGGAAAAACTTAGAAGAAAAAATCTTAAAAGTAATGGGTGCATAAAAAATGGGATTGAAAAATGAACAGAATAGTTGTTGTTGGGGCGCTGTTGTAGTGCTGTATGTATTTGAAGACGAGAACCGTTTATTTTTAAAATAGACCCAAACAAATCTTGTTTGTTTAAACAACAAGATAGGCTAGGATGTTACAAAAAAGGCATTTCAGTGAATATTCCCCAAAAAACTTCGTCGACATACTGTTTTTTCTTGTAGTTCTACCGAGCTGTTGGTGATAATTTGGTAGAGCAACAAAGCGTGATTTTTCAGCTGATTTTTATAGAAAAAGGACAACTACAGAAGAACAGCAGCACTATTTATTTCATACAACAACGAGGAACCAACGCTGTTCAAGGTTGTGTACAAGCATTAAAAATGATTAATTGGAAAGCCCGAATGGCTACTTTATTTTTGCGACAGGCCAAGAACCATGCAAAATACTATCTAAATGACCCTGTTGCCCTTCGAGTAGAAAAAGAAAAATTCTTTGGACAATTGCCCTGTGCCAAATCTGTGCAGCAGCAGCCTTTGCAATGGGACAATATAACAGGCATACGATTTTTACCTAAAAAAACGCGCTACGCCTACAAGGTAGTGTTGTATTTGCACGGCGGCGGTTACACTTGTGGCTCTGCACAAACCCACAGAAGCCTTGTAAGCAAACTTGCGCAGGAAACAGGCATCCCAAACATTGCCATTAATTACCGCTTGGCACCAGAATATCCCTATCCCGCTGCGTTAGACGATGCTTTGTTGGCCTATCGGTGTTTGTTGGACAAAGAGCGCTACCATCCCAAAGATATTGTTGTCATGGGCGATTCGGCAGGTGGCGGCTTAGCGCTGGCGTTGTTGCTCAAACTAAAGTCCCTGGCCTTGCCGCAGCCACTAACAGCGGTAGTGCTATCGCCATGGACAGATTTGAAAATGGAGGGGGCTTCTGCGGCGCCCGAAGTAGAGCGAGATCCGATTTTGGATGTGGAGACGGCGCATGAATGGGCAGCTTTGTATGCAGGGCAAACCGCTTTGGATGATCCATTTGTCTCGCCAATTTACGGAGATTTATCCGATTTGCCGCCTGTTTTAGTGCAAGTAGGGACGGAGGAAATTTTGTACAACGATGCGACGCGTTTTGCTACCTTTGCCAGTATGCAACAGTCGGAGGTGACGCTACAAATAGAAAAAAATATGCCGCATGTTTGGCACTTCTTCTGGCCTTATCTACCCGAAGCAAGGACGGCTATCAAAAATATTCGAATATATATTGATAAGAAAATATCGGAAGAAGAAACGGTCAACCACTGGAACAGCTTGGAGCAGTTGCAGCCCAAAGGCATGGCAAACAAAGCGCTCTTTTGGTGGCGCTTATCGTTGGAAACGGCGCAGATAGGCAAGCGCTTGTTGTTCAGTCGACGCTAAAGGCAATTTAAAGTAATACAGAGAAATAGCGGGCGGGGTATAGAGCGTAGTCGAGATGCCCGCCCGCTATTGGGTTTTTGCTTTATCTGCTCTGTCTAATACTCATCTTCTGGAAAAAAGAAATCGGACTTGGTAGGAAAATCCGCCCAAATATCTTCAATCCCTTCGTAAACTTCACCCTCGTCTTCCAATGCTTGAAGATTTTCGATAACCTCGATAGGTGCACCAGAGCGAATCGCGAAGTCAATTAATTCATCGCGTGTAGCTGGCCACGGAGCATCTTGCAGATGTGAGGCCAATTCTAATGTCCAATACATAAAAAATTATAATTTTAGTCGTGTAAATTTAATTGCTAATATCCACTGTTGCCAATACTTATAGATCAATAGTAGTAGTTGGATTGCTTTTGGAATGGCGGTGTGAAACTCGTGCAAATGTAAAAAAGTTCAGTTCAAGTTGTGTACCATTTATAGTTTTTTTTTGGCTTATCTTTCCCTGTTTGTAATCTTAACGTCTTGCCTTCCGAAAGCGTTCAAAAACACAATGTTTTACAAGTCTTTTTTGTTCAGAGAATACTAAAAAAGAACGTAGAAAAATGATAGAGCGGTTGGGCAAAAGGGCTTGTGGCACTCCGACGGCGTATTCTAAAAATCACAGAATATAATACGAGTAAATTATTATAGGTAATATTATAGGCGATATTATGGAAAATATTTTTTGAATTATTGAAAATAGTTGTTATTATAGAGGTGTGTATTAAGGGATTTTTCTTCAAATGATAGATTAATTTATACGTCTATGAGTAAACTAGAACAGACATTGGTGAGCAACGACATCACCTTAAAAACAATAACGGAATTGTTGGGAAGGAACTTTTATATCCCTGATTATCAACGGGGCTATCGGTGGACTACACAAAACGTTATTCAATTGCTAGAAGATATTTGGGAGTATCGACAAGAGAAAAGCAACGCCGATAAGTTTTACTGTTTGCAGCCTATTGTGGTGCGTCGCAAATCTTGGACAGACCAGCATGGGCAGCCAATAGAGGGCTATGAATTGATCGACGGACAACAGCGCCTCACGACCTTGCACCGAATTTTGTACTATCTCCATACCGAGCATCTGCGTGTAAAAAACTTGAGTGAACTGTACGGAATGGACAGTTATACCATAGATTACAAAACACGCCCAAAAACCAAATCCTTTCTGAACCAACAAGCTTACGATTATTCTAAGCCCGATTTGCATTACCTAAGTAAGGCCTACGAAACGATAAAAGCTTGGTTTGAAAATCACGACAATATAGGGCCATCAGGGAAAAATAAATTTATGGATGTGTTGTTGCCCGATGCCCAAGAGGTAAAACCAGAGTGGAGTGTGCAGGTTATTTGGTACGAGATCAAAGACACGACACAGCAAAGCGAACAGTTATTCACGCGCCTCAATCGAGGGAAAATACCGCTAACCAGCGCCGAATTGATCAAAGCAAAATTTGTCAACAAAAGCAGTTTTAGCGATATCAAAGAAGAAGACCGCATCAAGCGCCGCACCCAGTTGATCCAGCTTTGGGACGAAATGGAGAACCACCTCAACCAGCCACAATTTTGGGCATTTATAGCCAATGTACCTAAGGAAACGTACAGCAGCAAGATAGAATATTTATTTGATATCAGTACCCAAAAGAAAACCAACGAGCGCGATCCGCTGTACAGCTTTTTGCATTTTTTTGATAGAAAAGAAACTGCCGCTACGCTTTGGGAGAAGTGGATTAAAGTGGAACAAATATACCGTTCGCTGCGCTATTGGTACCAAGAGAAGGATTTGTATCATAAAATAGGTTATCTAATCACCGTAGGAGAAAGCATTCACAAATTGGTAGACATCAGTGCCCAGCAACCCAAAGACCAGTTTCAAGCCGCCATAGACGACTTAATCGCGACTTACATTCCCGATAATTGGCAGGATTTGGAATACAGCAATCGGCAAGAATATCAGAAAATTACCCGCGTTTTGCTGTTGGTCAACATCGAATTGACCAGAACCAACCACAACAACAACGATTTTTTCCCTTTTGAAGGGTACAAAAAATTAGACAAAAGTCTAGAACACATACACGCCCAAAACATTGAGGCCATAGACGTCAACAAACAAGAGCAATGGAAGCAATGGTTAGAAGCGCACAAAGCCTTGCTGAAAGACCTTGCCACCGATCAAAAACAGGCGAAAAAATTGACCGTGAAAGTTGATCAAGCCATCGACAGCACTAAGTTGAAGTATGCAGAGTTTGAGCGTTTGAGTGAACAAATATTAGCGCTTTTACCCGCCACTGATGAGGAAAACGAACAAGAATATTTACACAGCATTCAAAATTTGGCGTTGCTTGGCAGAGAGGAGAACAGCTTGCTCAACAATTCTATTTTTGAAGTAAAGCGCCGAAAAGTGGTAGAATTGGATAAAAAAGGCGCTTTTGTACCCATCGCAACACGGCGGGTTTTCCTCAATTATTACGCGCAGAGCAGCCAGCAACAGCCCTACCGCTGGACCGCCGCCGAGCGCAACGCCTACCTGAAAGAGTTGACGCACTCCTTACAACCTTACCTTAATCTAAAAAACACCAACGATGAAGACGAGCTATAACCAATTGTTGCAGCAGCGCATAGAAATTCCCATTATACAACGCGATTACGCGCAAGGCCGTAAAGATGGTAAAACCAGCAAAATTCGGCGCGATTTTCTGGACGTGATTTTTGAAACCTTAGAACAGCGCAACGCCTTAGAACTGGATTTTATTTATGGACTTAACGAAGCGCAAACACCAACCCAACGGGCTACTTTTGTACCCATAGATGGGCAGCAACGCTTGACTACCCTGTGGTTGTTGTATTGGTTGGTCGCCGCCAAAGAAGGCATCGCTTCGGAGAACAAGCAGTTTTTAGCGCATTTTGTCTACGAGACCCGACACAGCACCACAGTTTTTTGCGAGCAGTTGGTACACTTTGCCCCACAGTTTGATAAAACAAGCATTGCAAAGGAAATCAGAAACCAGGCTTGGTATTTTAATACTTGGGAATACGACCCTAGCATTCAGGCGATGTTGGTGATGTTGGAGGCGTTGGAAATACGTTACGAGCAATTGACTACCAAAGAATTGTGGCCGCTTTTTTGGGAGGGCGATGGCTTGTTCTATTTTTACAAACTGGATATGAAAGAGGTGGGTATGTCGGATGATTTGTACATCAAAATGAACTCGCGGGGCAAGGCGCTCACAGAGTTTGAGTATTTCAAAGCGGGCTTTGCCACACACATCCAAGACGAGGCGTTGCGGCGGCGCTTTGAGCAGTCGGTGGACGGGATTTGGATGGATGCCATTTGGGCGTTGGTCAAACAGAGCAAGGAGGGGCAGAACAGCGAAGATTTGGCTTTGTTGGTAGATGCAGGGTTCTTAAGTTTGTTTGACTATCTGACCAATATCCTAGCCCTGCAACAAGAAGTGGACTACTTAGGCGCAACTGTTACGCCCGATTTGCTGCCTGTTATTTATAAGCAAAAAGAAGCGTTGCTGTTTTTATTTGAGTTGTTGGATGCGGTGTGCCAATTGTGTACCGAGCAGCCCAACTTTTGGAAGGCGCATTTCTACTACAACAAAGACAATTTTGAGCCGAGCAAAGTGCGGTTGTATTTTACCCACGAGCAGGAAAATTTATTGCAGCGTTGTCTGCTGCATGCGCGCAGTTTTTCTTTTCCCGAACAATTGTTGTTGTACGCTTGCTTGGTACACGTGCGCGATCAAAGCACAGATTTTGAAACCGTTATCCGCAGCAGCCGCAACCTAGTGGTCAATTCAGAAAACGAACTGCGCCGCGAAATTTTAGGGCAGAGTTTTCAAGAAATAGAACGATTGACCAACGGCAATACCTTAGAAGCGATCAAAACCTTCAAAACAGAGCAACTTGAAGAAGAAAAGCGGAAGCGAGTATTCTTAGCCAACCGCCCAGCCGCCAAAACAACCTTACTGCGCTTGGAGGACAGCGATTTGCTGCGCGGAGCCATTGCCCTTTTGGAGTGGAACGAGCAATTCAAGGCGCGCGCCGAAGCTTTTTTGACGCTGTTTGACGAGGAATTGAATGCAGTGGATTTTTTGAAGCGGTTTGATGTGTTGCTGTGCTTTGGCGACTATGCGCAACGAGATAAAGGCGCCTTCAATTTATTAGCGCCTGTTAGACGCTGGATGCGACGCTTTTTTACCGCGCCTGGTTATGGCAAACACCGCGATATTTTTGCAAAGACACAGCCCGTGTTGATGCGCTGTTTGGACTACTTTGTCCACTATCCCAAACACTCGATGCAGCAAGTCATCGAAGAGCATTTGGCCTTGTACGAAGACGAAAAGGTCTACAGGGATTGGCGCTATTATTTTTTGAACTATCCTTCTTTTAGGGAAAGAAATGAACTAGGGTATTACAATAGGTGGAGCATCAAAGACCGACCTGGTCCGCAGGTGTTTTACAAAATGCGCAAAAAACAGTTTCAGGGCTTTAGCTGGGATCCTTTTTTGTACGAAGTGGCTCACTACAGCCTTCCGCGCAAGGCCATTACCCTAGAAAACTACTACGCTCCGCTAGAAGTACGGCGCAAAGGCCGCGTATTGCATATTACCTCCGTAGCCAACGGTTTTCTATTCGAAGCTGCAAAAGAAGGCCACAAGCCGAGTGAACAGTTGGTGGAGCGCTTGATACAAGAACAATTGCTAAATGAGGAAGGCATACTAGTTGTAACGCAAAACGAACAAGGCATGGACAAACAGGATCGGATAAGTTTATTGGTAGAATTGCTCGAAAAGTTACTTGAAAATAATAGTATTTTATTGGAATGACTTATCTTTGCCCCCAATATTTTTATTACAACTAAAAACTAAATGATAAAAACGTATTGTAGAATACTTGGTTTAACCATTGCTCTTTTCTTTTGTAGCATAGCGGCTAGCACGTTGCAGGCGCAAGACGTGGTGGTGTATGATTATATGGTGATGTCAACGGATGTAAATCACACAATATTACGGATTGCTCAAAATGGAGAAGATTTTGTATTGCGAAAGTTAACAAAAGACGAAAAGGGGCGTAATATTACTCCTATTTTAGAAATAATTAAAGAAGGGTGGGAGTTAACCAACTCTATGTGTAGTGGTAGTATGTACTACTTCTACCTGAGAAAAGTAGACCAAGCCGCCACAGAAGCTGCTAACAAATAAGCCTCTCCAAACAAAAAAACGGGCTTTTTGTGACCCTAACAGTTGCAAAAAGCCCGTTTTTTATGCTTCAATTTCGTATTGGCGAATTTTGCGGTAGAGCGTGCGCTCGGAAATGCCCAACTCCTTCGCGGCTTCTTTGCGGCGACCTCGGTGCTTGGACAGCGCTTTGCGAATC
>CAYUZF010000062.1:13643-16368 GCA_964449615.1 uncultured Aureispira sp. | reverse complement strand
TCCTGTTCCATATCTTCCAGCGACAGCGATTCCTCGATTTCTTCAATCGCGCTGTATTTGTCTTCCTTGCTGGATCGGTCGTTGGTGTTGTTGATAATAATCGGCGTAGAAATATCTTTTTCTAACTCGTAGTCTTCTTCGTAATTGGACGGCTCGTAGTTGTTGGGGGGCGATGCTTGAAAATTAGGCAAGGGGGTCAAGGTATTGCCTTTGCCCGAATTGGGCATTTGCAGGTCGTTGGTGCGCACCAAATCCGCAATCAGCGTCTTCATATCGGCCAAATCGCGGCGCATGTCGTACAGAAATTTGAACAGAATTTCGCGCTCGTAATGGCTGGAGCCTGCTGCGTTGTCAAAGCCGCCACCAAATTGGTTTTGCACGGCTGGGAGGTTGCGCTCTAGCGCTTTTGGAATAAACTTCAAAAGCTCTTCGGCACCCACGTTTTTCTCTTCTGCTAAGGCCGATACTTGCTGGGCGATGTTTTTCAGCTCGCGAATGTTTCCCGGCCAGCTGTAATTTTCCAACAGCAATTGGGCGCGCTCGCACAGGCGTTGTGCGGTAGCGCTCGGCAAAGTCCGCTGCAAATTTGCGAAACAGCAGATGGATGTCTTCGGGACGTTCTTTCAACGGCGGTACTTTAATCGGTACGGTGTTTAGGCGGTAGTACAAATCCTCTCTAAATTTCCCCTGTCGCACATTTTCCATCAAATTGACGTTTGTAGCCGCAATCACGCGCACATCGGTCTTTTCTACTTTATTGGAACCCATTTTTACAAACTCACCTTGTTCCAAGACCCGCAATAAAAATTGCTGCAACCGCGCAGGCATTTCCCCAATTTCATCCAAAAAAATAGTACCCCCCGACACCGTTTCAAAATAGCCCTTACGCTCGGTCGTCGCCCCTGTAAACGCATTTTTAGTATGTCCAAACAACTCGGAGTACAAGGTGCTTTCGGGCAAGGCGCCACAGTTAATGGCAATAAATTTTTGGTGCTTGCGCGTCGATAGGCTGTGAATAATTTTAGAAAAGGACTCTTTTCCAACCCCACTAGCGCCCTGAATCAATACAGACAAATCCGTAGGCGCTACTTGAATGGCCGTTTTAAGCGCATGGTTAAGAATGGGCGAATTGCCTATGATGCCGAAGCGTTGTTTGATGGTTTGCAAGTTCATGTGACCCTAGCTAGACGGTAAAAAGTTTAAAAATTGAATGTGTGTTAGTGCAACAAAACAACCTGATAAAACGGTTTAATACGGGCGCACGCCCTCGGCACTGCTGATGTAAATAATCTGCCGCTGTATTTCATCAAGGGCGCGTTTCTTCTTAGAAAAAACAATGATAGAAGGCGGGCTAGGCACTTCCACCATTTCGCTGGGATGCACATAGGTGTAGATGCCGTAGCCATTCCCATAGACCGACCAACCTTCTGCTTTGTCCAAATGGGAAATAGAATAGTTGGCATTGGGCGTGTTCAAAATGGTTTCTGGGCGGTAAGCATCCAACAGCCGCATGGCTTCTGCAGCCACATCAGAAACGTTACTAATGTCGTCTATAATAACGTAGGTGCCGTTTTTAAACAAGACCCAGTTTTTATAAATCGGAATAATAGAATTTTGCACATTGAACAACAGTTGTTCGGGGCGTAAAAGACGATTCACGTCTAAGGTCACTTGCACATTGTCCAAGTTTTCCATCGTCATAGTGCCGTTTTTACCAGATGTTGGAGGGGAATTGGGCGTCGCTACAGGGGTTAGCGGAGCATTTTCCACACGCGGCGAGGGCGGCGGCACCTCGCTGGTGGCTGGCTGCGGGATGGGCGGACGCGGCTCGTTGTCTACCGTTGTAGTGATGGGAACTTGCTCTGAGGGCAGGGCCGCCTCTTCGCAAGCAGACAGCGCCAAGAACAAAAGCAGGGCGCAGCAATAAGCAACAGTATTGGAAGAATTGTTCATAATATTCAACTAGTGGTTGGTGGCCTCTACGGCTAATATTGGTTTTCTTCTACATCAACAAACACGCTAGCACCGTCTATTTTTTTGCTGCTACCAAATGGTGATCAAAAGGTTTTATTTGCAGACAAGTTGGTTCAAAGTAGCCCCAAAAAAACTGTAAGTTCTCCTTTTGGGTAAGCAGTCAAACAGAAAAGAAAGCAACAACAGCGCTTGTTAAGCATTCAGCGCTGCTGTTGCTTTTATAAGAACTAGGCTTGCGCCAAATATTCTTCTTCAGAAACCAATGTACCTTTTAGGGTAGCCGATGTAAAATCGTGAATTTTGACGTACACATAGGTGCCGATTTGGGCGTCCTCTCTAGGGAACACCACCATTTTGTTCTGTGAAGTGCGTCCCGCCAAATCGTCGTCTGATTTTTTGGATACTTTTTCTACTAGAATTTTATGGTATTGACCTACCTCTTTGCGGTTGTGTTCAAAAGACAGCTGGTTTTGCAGGCGAATAATTTCGCTCAACCGACGCTTTTTGACCTCCAACGGCACGTCATCTTCGTACTTTTTGTGGGCTAAAGTATTGGGCCGCTCCGAGTAGTAGAACATATACGACATGCTGTAATTGGCAATGGGCATGATGCTCAACGTCTCTTGGTGTTGCGCTTCTGTTTCGCCACAGAAACCGACGATGAAATCGCTGCTGACCGCCGCTTCGGGTAACAACCGTTCGATGCGTTCCATCATCTGCATGTAATCGGCGATCGTGTATCCGCGTTTCA
>CAYUZF010000062.1:10930-13633 GCA_964449615.1 uncultured Aureispira sp. | reverse complement strand
TATCCGAAGAAATCGCGCAATCTGGCATGATTTCGTAAATGCGTTTGATTTTGTCAATGTACCAAGGGCGGTCGTACGTACGGTTCATTCTCTTTAATACTTCGCTGTTGCCCGACTGTACAGGCAGGTGGATGTATTTACAAATGTTTTCATACTTTGCCATGTTGTGCAGCACCTTATCGGTGATGTCTTTGGGGTGGGACGTCGAAAAGCGAATGCGCAAATCGGGGTGTATGTGTGCCGTTTGCTCTATCAAATCGGCAAAATCAACCACTTCGTCCGTATCTGGATTTTTCCACGCGTAAGAATCAACATTCTGCCCGAGCAGCGTCACTTCGCGAAAACCGCGCTGGAATAAGTCGTTGCACTCCGCCAAAATACTGAACGGATCGCGGCTGCGCTCACGCCCTCTAGTAAACGGCACAACGCAAAACGAACACATATTGTCACAACCGCGCATAATGGTTACAAAAGCCGTTACGCCATTGCTGCCCAAACGCACAGGGTTGATGTTAGAATACGTCTCTTCTCTCGATAAGAAAACGTTGATGCCCTTGTCGCCATCTTCGGCGCTGGCAATGAGGTTGGGCAAATCGCGATAGGCATCGGGGCCAACCACCAAATCCACCAATTTTTCTTGATCCAACAGCTTCTTTTTGAGGCGCTCTGCCATACAGCCCAAAACGCCCACCAACGTACCTGGGCGCTGCTCTTTCATTTTGTCAAAGACCCGCAAACGCTTGCGCACCGTGTCTTCGGCCTTCTCGCGAATGGAGCAAGTATTGATAAGAATCAAGTCCGATTCGTCCATGTTGCGCGTAGAAGTATAGCCCACATCCGATAGGATAGAAGCCACAATTTCGCTGTCGCTAAAATTCATCTGACAGCCGTAGCTTTCAATGTAGAATTTTTTATTGCTTTCCGTATTGGTCGGCATTACTTGCTCTTTGAAAAAAGCGTCCCCCTGTTTGCGCTCGTCCATTTGTTTGAGGGTTGGATTATCGTTGTACATAGCTCTAATTTCAGCAGCTGTTAATAAAAGAAGTGCAAGATACAAAAAAACACTACAACTGCCAAAATGGCAGCAAAAGAAAGTAGCAAAAACCACGCTAAATAATTGTTAAATATAATAAACCAACAAAGTGTGACATTTTTTGATATGGCAGAATGTTGTTTGGTATTATATAACAGCCAGCCTTTTGTTTTGTTAAAAAATATTATAAAAAAATATAAAATGCGGAGATGACGGCCATGACGTTTGCCTTATACAAGCAATTGGGGTGTAGAGATTTTTCGCTGTTTGATTTTAGAATTAATCGGCACACGGGTCAACCGTATTTATTGGAAGCGGGGTTGTTTTGGTCGTTTAGTGAAGAAAGTTTTATTTCGTCGATGTTGCGCCCTACAGGAACATCGCTGCAAACGGTTACCCAACAATTGTGGACACAAGCCGCTCAACGCTCCACGGAAATACCTGCCCTAGAAGAAGACCTTCCAGTGCCTTAAACCAAGGTTCTAACCATAGCCCCAAAAAAGCGTAAAGCCGCCAATTTTTTTCGAGGGCTTTACGTTTTTACATCAAAAAAAAACAACTAACCCGCCCCCATCCAAGCGAACAGTTTTAGCAAAACAAACAACAGCCCAATCAACAACCACGGACCCAGCAGTGCGCCCAGAACTCCAAAAACGGGTAAAATCCAACCTTGCAGCCACTCCAAGCGTGCTTCCTCTTCTGTTTCATAAATTGCATTCAAATCCTCATCCAAATCATCCAGTACGGGATCATCGTGGTCAATGCGGTACTTAGATTTGAAATTAGAAGGAGCCATAAGCGTTGCAGTAAAACCTGTTATTTCAGGCGTTTGTAAATAGGTGAATGGAGCAGCCCAATTTTGTTGAGCAAATGCTTCACCGAAACGGCCAATACGCCCAAACCGTACTTGATAGAGCGCTGCAAATTGATCGAGGAAGCTTCTTCAAAATATTTGGTGGGGCAGGTTACTTCTCCAATGTCAAAGCCCGCATAAATAATTTGCGAAAGCATTTCATTATCAAATACAAAATCATCGTCGTTTGCATTAAAATTGATGGTCTCCAACACCTCACGGCTAAAGGAGCGGTAGCCCGTATGGTATTCGGAGAGCTTATAACCCACCAACAAGTTTTGGGTAAAAGTCAAAAAACGGTTGGCAATGTATTTGTAAAGCGGCATGCCGCCTTTGAGCGCCCCCTTGCCCAGAATCCTAGACCCCAGTACAACGGGGTACAAATCTTCCCCAATGACATTGACCATCGAAGGAATGAGCTTGGGGGTATATTGGTAATCGGGGTGCAGCATAATCACAATGTCGGCACCGATTGCTAGCGCCTTGTTGTACAAAGATTTTTGGTTGCCACCGTACCCTTTGTTGTCGGGATGAATAATGATGTGTTCAATGCCCAGCTGTCGTCCTACTTCAGCGGTGTGGTCTTTGCTAGCATCATCGCAGAGGATCACCTCATCTACCAAATTAAATGGAATTTCATTATAAGTCATTTCTAGCGTTTCTGCAGCATTATAGGCAGGCAAAACAACAACAACTTTCTTATTTTTATACATAGAATATTCAGTGAAGCTACTCGAATTGAAGGATGGAAAGAAATAAAAAGCCCTATTGGAAAAGGCGCATCTATTAACAAAACGTAAGATGGGCAAGTGACGTG
>CAYUZF010000062.1:9845-10920 GCA_964449615.1 uncultured Aureispira sp. | reverse complement strand
TAAAAAATAATTGTAAATTGCCCTAATGAGCGCCCTTCTATTCCCTGCTTTTTCTAGTCAGAACGTCGTCAGAGTTGGCCAAGTTCTTGATAAAATAGTCGTAGAGCTTGGCATTTAATGTTACTTTTGTGTACGTCCTAATTTGAATTTTTTTAGTAAAAAAAATATTACTTGTAATTCTATGCTGCTTTTATTATCTCCCGCCAAAACGCTAGATTTTAGTCCAAACGAATTTTCTAGCCACACCCAGGCAAAATTTTTGGAACAAAGCCAACGTTTGATAGATTTGCTTCGTCCTAAGAGCGAAGAAGCGCTGCAAGAACTCATGAAGGTGAGTGAAAAAATTGCGCAATTGAATGTAGAGCGCTACAAGCAATTTGAATTGCCTTTTGATCGAGACAACGCCAAACAAGCCATTTTAGCCTTTAAAGGCGATGTTTACCAGGGCTTGGCAGCAGCAGAGTTGGATGCCGATGATTTAGAGTTTGCGCAAGCACACGTAGGAATATTGTCAGGTTTGTACGGCTTGCTAAAGCCGCTGGATTTGATACAGCCTTACCGCTTGGAGATGGGAACGAAGTTGTCCAATGAGCGCGGGAAGAATCTGTATGAGTTTTGGGGGACACAAATCGCTGAGTACATCAACGAGTGGCAGCCTTCGGCCATTGTCAATTTGGCTTCTAAAGAATATTTTAAAGCCGTAGATACTAAGGTGTTACAACAACCCGTTTGGCAAATCGACTTTAAAGAAAATAAGAACGGGCAGTACAAAATTGTGGCCTTGTATGCCAAGCGGGCGCGCGGTTTGATGACGCACTACGCAATTAAAAACCGTTTGGAACATCCCGAACAGTTGAAGGGATTTGATTTGGACGATTACCAATACAACGAAGAACTTTCTAAAGAGCAACATTTAGTCTTTACAAGATCATAAAAGCTAACAAAACAGTACGGTATGAAAATTTTGCAGCTGTGTAAAAAGTTTCCTTATCCGCTTAAGGATGGGGAATCGATTGCCATTACTTACTTGGCGAAAGCACTTCACGAGTTGGGCGCTCATCTAACGCTGTTGAGT
>CAYUZF010000062.1:0-9835 GCA_964449615.1 uncultured Aureispira sp. | reverse complement strand
CATTATTTTGAAGACCAGAGCATACCAAAGGGGGTCAACCATTACGAATCGGTGCATTTGGTGGATGTGGACAACCGTCTTAAAGTTAAAGAAGCTTTTTTGAACTTGTTCAGCAATAAATCTTACCATATTGCGCGGTTTATTTCTACCGAATTTGAAGCCCAACTCATCCAATTGCTTACCGACAATACGTATGACATCGTACAATTGGAAACGCTGTATTTGGCACCTTATATTCCCACTATAAAAAAATATTCTAAAGCTAAAATAGTGATGCGCTCGCACAACGTGGAGCATGAAATTTGGCAACGCATCACCGAAAATACCAAGCTAGGACCCAAAAAGTTCTACCTCAACCTTTTGACCAACCGCCTGAAAAAGTTTGAACTAGAACAGCTCAACCACTACGATTTGCTGGTGGCCATCACAGCGCGCGACTTACAATTTTTTGAACGTTTGGGCTCTACTGTACCCAGTCAAGTGACGCCGATTGGATTGGATTTGGACGATTACGATTACCAACTCACTGTGCCGCCAAAACAGCCGAGTTGCTGCTTCATCGGTTCGCTAGATTGGATGCCCAACAGCGAAGGGGTGGAGTGGGTACTAAACGAAGTTTGGCCGAAAGTCGTAGCGCAACAACCGCAAGCGCATCTCCACATTGCAGGACGTAATACCCCCGATGCTTGGCTGAGCAAAACTTGGCCCAACGTAACCATACACGGCGAGGTGCCCAGCGCTACCGAATTTATCCAAGCGCACGATATTATGTTGGTACCTTTATTTTCAGGCAGTGGCATGCGCGTCAAGATTTTGGAAGGGATGGCTTTGGGCAAAACAGTAGTAAGTACCGGTTTGGGGTTGGAGGGGATTGCCGCCCAGCACGAACAAGAGGTACTCATAGCCGATACGGCCGAGGCATTTGCTGCGGCATTGATCAACTGCTACCAGCAGCCCAAACAACTGCCCAAGATTGGAGCGGCAGCCGTCGAGTTTTTGCAAGAGCATTACGACAATGTACAGGTGGCTGCTCGTCTATTGGAGCGCTATCGGGCTTTATTGCCACAACCCCAAAAAGCTGCTTTATCCTCCTAAGAAAGCGCTAACAGCAGCAATTTCTTTTCCCGCATTTTTTTGAGGGGTTAACTTGGAGTTGTTCCTCCAAGTGTAGCGGTCGATTTCTATTGGCAGAAGCCTGTGTTTTCTACAAAATTTATTTTTAAAGTTGATTTATGTAACTGCTGTTTTTTCATAAATGTGCTTTTGTATATCCTTTTCTGTTTCTGCTTTGCATTTTTTATAGTATTCTTCTTGTTTAACGAATAGCCTAATTTATTTAAACAATTAGGCCAAAGACTGCGTTTCTACAAATGAACACCAATAGATAGCAGTAAGCATCTAAGTAAATTGTCAGGTCTTGTTCTTACTTTTTGGACTTGGCTTATTTATCAAATAGGTGCTTAAGTTCTATTTGCATCAGATTTAAACACACACAAACACACATTATGAAAAAATTATCTATTTTATCAGTGCTTTTAGCACTGTCGGCAACAAGTCTGTTTGCCCAAGATGTTATTGTTCCTGCCGATGCAGACTTTTTTAATGCACCGAGTTACGTCATTGTTGTAATTTCAGGAGTTTTACTAGCCTTTGGTTTTCAGTTTTTGCTAACCGTGCTGTCGGTTGCCGCTGGAGTCACTACTATTGGTGATTTGAAAGAAGCTTATGTAGAAAACAAGTACAGCGACCTAGGAGACGATGATGAGGACGACGACGATCGTTTAGAGAAATCTGTACCACTGGGCGTTAAGGTAACCTCTGGCTTAGGAATTTGGAACGTAATAACGGTAGCCATATCGTTGTTTGGCGCAAGTTATTTGGCGTTGCAATTGATTCCTATTACGACAGATATGACTAAGGTAAGTTTGGCACTCGTAATTTGGGCTGCTTTTTTTATGCTCGTGTTCTACTTAGAAGGCAGAATGATTGGGACCATCGTTGGTGGCTTGGTGAGCACCGCAATAGCTGGTCTCAAAGCGTCTGGAAGCGCTATTAGTTCTATTTTTACCCCATCGCCTGCCTCTCAGGTGAAAAATGTAACTACGGATGCGATTGAAAAATTAAGACAAGAATTCAGCGCAGAATTTGATACAGAAGGCGTATTGCAGAGCATTAAAAAATACGTAGACAAACAGGCTGAGAAAGCGCCCGATTATACTACGCTTAAGAAAGACTTAGAAGAAATTGCTGTGAAAGCAGCCAAAGCAGGCAAAGGCGGAAGCAGCAACGCTTCTCGTTGGGTGGCCATACAGTCCATTGTGAACATGGGCATTCAAGCTGCGGGAAATACCGATACGGAAGAAGGACAACAAAAAGTAGATGAATTAAAACAACTGCTTGCCGATGTGAAAGAAGCGTATGAGCGCGGTGACAACTTGCAGGACAGCGTTAAAAATGTAGTAGCCTTGACCCCTGCGGATGAAGAAAAAGTAGATCAACAAATTGACGACATCAAGCGCAAGATACAGACCAGCGACGACAGCGGTATGAGCGCGGAGAAACTACAAGAGCTGTTCGAGGATTTTAAAAACAATCCACAAGAACACATCCAGCACGCTATTGACAAAGTGAAAACTTGGGATCGAGCAACGGTTATTGATATGCTGAACGAAAACACAGCATTGGACAAAGCACAGTTGAACAACTACGCAGACCGCATCGAGCAGGCTATCCATACGGTAGGCGAACGCTTGGGCATTACCAACGAAGATCCTTACATCGACAATATGTTCACCTCTTTTGAAGGCAAAGTACGCAGTTATGTAGACAACATGTACGCACCAGGTATTCGCTATGATTTGTTGAAAAACGACCTCAAACGCGCCATCAATGATCCTAGCCAAAGCATGGAAATTGTGCGCAACCGCGTCAATACTTTTGACAAAGTACGCCATGGATCAACAGAAGCGACATTGATAACTTATCGCTGACTGTAGAAGAGGCAAGAAACGAAGTATCCCACCAGTTGGAACGCGTCAATTCTAAAATTACCAGTACCATCAACAACGCAGAGCGTAGAGCAGTTATTCAGGCAGAACATTTGCGCCAAACGGCTGCTTCCGCTGCTTGGTGGTTGGTTGCTGCCATCATCATATCGGCAGGCGCATCCATTGCAGGCGGGTTGATTTAAACGATACCGCTTTGCGGAAAATAGGAAACGATAGAAAACGCTTGTTTCGGTTTTGTTTTACTAACAATAGACTTCCTTATAGCATTAAGGGTGGTGGGTTGTTGGAGAGGCAAAGCGGAAACAAGCTTTCTTTTTTTTAGAGCTTTAGAAAGAAGTGGTCATATCAATTTTATACACTACATTGTCCAAGAAACGCTTGGAATGCGCATAAGGGCCGTAGCGCACAAAAAGCCCTGCCCCCAATCCAAAATAACCGATGTTGAGCATGGGCAAGCGAATGATGTCCGACAACATAACACCACTTTCATAATAACCTTGCCGCATGTCTTGTAGTGCTAACCCCTCGTGTGCTTGCTGGTTGTCCAGCCACCCAAAACCAACGGCTTGGTACAGCTTTAGTTGAGGTTTGAAATCGCCAAATTGCAGCAGCAGATTGCCAAAATTATGTTCTAAAAATGCATAGGCAAATTGGTTGTTGGCAAACTCATTCGGGCCCATGGTTTGGAAGGTATTGCGCACCAAAAAAAAGCGGTTTTTCTGGTAGCTGCCTCGCCCGTTGAACAGAATGGGATAAGGCGTTTCGCCCTGTACCAAACCCGCTTGTGCCAAACCACTCAGACGCCCGACACCCTTCACAAAAAAACTACTTTCCAGTCCAACAATTAATTTGTAAAACGCTACTTGCCCATCCAAAAAGCCGTTAAAACCCTTCGTATAACTCAAATAGAGCGTGGGATAGCGATTGGTGAAAGATAAGCTGCCTGTTCCCATTTGTACCAAACGTTCTCGATAAGAAAAACGCAACTGCACGCCCGCTCGCACAATTCTGAACGTCTCCAGCCGTTCTTTGCCACGCTGGTAGCTGTAGTTGTACAGCGGTTGTCGATAACTCCAGTTGCCAAAAATACGCCCCTTGAAGTGTCGCGCAAAACGCGTATAGCCCGACAATTCAACTTCTTCTACGCGATCCATTTGGCGGAGAATGTTGCGGCGTATAAAACTTTGAACGGGCAGTACTTTTTTGGATAAACTGTGGGTGTTTTGAATGATAGCAGCAGGTTCCAGCACATCGTTGACGTAACTAATTTGTAAACCCGCATCTTTTAGGGGATTGGGGCGCAGGGTGAGGCTGCTGCCGTATTTCCAACTTTTGTCCCCAAAACCATACGCAAAATAACCCCCTACGGTCAAATAAGGCGACCATCGGTAACTGTTGTACAAGCCCAAGCCCAGCCGAAAATTTTCGTAAGCATTAAACTCTAGAAGTTGCGTATAATTGACGGCGAGGTCGCCCAACTGTATGCGCTCTTCTTCCAATTCATTAACGGAATTAACCAGCGTATTGACCAGCCAGCCCGAGGGCGAGTTTTTTAATAAATCATCGTAAACTTGATAGGTTTTTCGCTCCTTTCTACTCAACGCCGCTACGCGTTGTTCCACCCAAAAACTGCTGTCGCGCTCGTGGGCATCTACTGCCATGGTGACCGTATTAAAATTAAAATCTTTAGGTTTTAGTTCAGGGTTAAAATCTATGTTGCGCAAATAACGCCTACCTTGAATGGTGAAAGTGTCTCGTTGGTTGGGTGAAAGAGATAATTCAAAGTTTAGTTGTTGGGGAAACCAGTGTTGCTCGTTCACAAACGCATACTGCTGTTCGATGCGAAGCGTAATTTTGGGGTTTATGGCTGGTTCTGCGCGTACGGTCTGAATGGCATAGCCGTTGGTATTAATCAGCAAAACGCCTTTCAACGCATCAAAATTCTTGTTTTTTCTAGGAAAAAAACTAATGCGGTAAACCGTGTCCACGCCTTGATACAAAGTATCTTCCAACCTGAATTCGTACCAAGTAATGCTGCCCCCCGAAATTGGATTGAGGTATTCTCTATCCAAAATAAGGAAATTCTCGCGGTGGAAATTAGTGGGTTGAATTTCGCTTATGGCCGTCAGAAAATTGGGCTGGTCCAAGCCCGTCATTTTGCTAGCGATGATGTGTTCTTCGTATAAGTCGGGCGCTTTTTGTTTGATTTCAGAAACAATTTCGATAAGCGAATAGAAAAAATCCAAGGTAGAGTCTTGATGTAGGGTATCCAAAATAGTAGCCGCTTGTGATGCTTGTGGCGCGTTGAGTTTGTCGAATAGGCGCATTTTTTGGTAGCTGTCGCAGCGGTATTGGGCAATGCGTTCGGGGTGGTGGTGCATGCGCTGCCGCTGCGCTGCGCGAATAATGCGGTAAGCTGGGTTTTCGCCAGCCACAACGACCACTTCGTTCAGCGCCAAATCTGTTTTTTCTAGCTTTAGAAGTAAGGGTTCTTGGTAAGAAGACAGCGAAAGCGTTTTGGAGCGGTAGCCCACATAACTCAACCGCAGACTGGTTAATACCTCTTGGTGTTCAAAAGAAAAATAACCGTCGATGTCGGTGGTTGTCCCCAAATGCGGATCGTCGTTAAAAACCAGACTTACAAAGGCCAGCGGACTGCCTGTTTGTTGATCGACTACCTTGCCTGTGAGAGTATGTTGAGCAAGAGCAGTGGAAACAGCAATAAAGAGAAAAGAAAGGGCAATCAGTAGCCGAGTCATAGCGTATTAATTGGATGGGACAATAGAAAAAATGCAGCTCTAGGCTTGTGTAGACCAACGAAGAACGCAACAAATATTCCAACAACCAAATACTTCCGCCTACTGCCGTTCAAGAACCAACAAGAAAATACAACAAAAGCGCTTTGTAATCTTTGGGAACCTTTGTACCTTGCTAGGGTCAACTTTATCGTAGAAGCCAGCGCTATTATGTCACAAGAACGTGGAATCAGGGAACATATTTATCACATCATAGATAACGAGGAAGAACAGAATTTCGCAAGTCAAGCCTTCGAGATTTTTATTACACTGCTCATTCTAACGAGTATTGTTTCGATTGTTTTGGAGTCTTTTGCCAACTTACGGGCAGCCTACGGCGTTTATTTTGATGGCTTTGAGAATTTAACCTTAGGCATTTTTACGGTGGAGTATCTCTTGCGGGTATGGACAGCAGATTACAAATACAAAGAAGCCGATTCTTGGTGGCTGGCCGCTTCGAAGTTTGTTTCTTCGGGAACGGGGATTGTAGATTTATTGGCCATTTCGCCCATTTTCTTCCAAATGTCTACGCTTTTGGGCTGGTCCAATTTGATGAAGCAAAGCGACTTTCGTTTTATTCGCATTCTCAAAATCACCCGTCTGCTGCGTATTTTTAAAATGAATTCTTTTACGAATTCTATCACTGTAGTGGCCGATGTATTCAAGGAAAAACGCCATGATTTGGGCATTACCTTGTTTGTAACGTTTGTATTATTATTGGTTTCTTCTACCATAATGTGGTACGTGGAAGGAGGGGAGCAACCTGATAAATTCCCCAATATTGTCGCCTCTTTTTGGTGGGCCATCGCGACACTAACCACTGTAGGCTACGGCGATGTGTTTCCCGTTACGCCTTTGGGCAAATTTCTATCGGGCTTTATTGCACTGCTGGGCATCGGTCTGGTGGCTCTACCTGCGGGTATTTTGAGTTCGGCTTTTATTGAGAAATTAGAAAATGGCACGATTAAGGAAGAAGAAGTAGAGGATTACAAAGCAAAAGGAATTATGCCCCAAGCGCAGTTTCAAACCGTTATTGGAGGCAAAAAGGACGGCGAGCAGGTGGTGCAGGTAGCCCCACCAGTACTGTCTAAAGACCACGAAGCTTGTCAAGCGCACTTCGGAAAAGCGTTTGTGTATTGCCCGTATTGTGGCAAAAAATTAACGGGTTCAGATACCCATGAGCACGGATAAAAACGCACAGCGTATTGTTATAGAATAGGATTATAAGAAAACTAAACAGGAGAACGTGAAGAAAGGTTGGTATGGATTGGGATTGTGCGGGTTGTTGTGGGCTTGTCAAATGGCAACGCTTGGTGGTGAAGGGTCGTTGAATGAAACAGGAGGCATGCGCAGCGATACGCAAGAACTAGTAAAAGAAAAACCACCGATTGATTTTCCGAAATTCTTGGCGGATTACGATGCGTTTATTCGTGAGAAAATGGACAGCTTGCGCCTGCCAGGGTTGGCTTATGCCGTTGTAAAAGACGGGCAAGTGGTAGCCCTCAAAACCTATGGCGTGCGCCACAAAGGCCGTTCGGCGCCGATTGATGAGCATACGAGTTTTCGCTTGGCCTCTATTTCTAAGGGGTTTGCAGCCGTGTTGGCGGGCTTGCTGGTAGAGCAGGGGCAATTGTACTGGGACGATCCTATAAAAAAGTATTTGCCCAGTTTTCGCCTCAAACAAGATTTGCACACCAATGCGGTGACGTTGCGCCACACCTTGAGCCATACCACGGGCTTAACTGAATACGCAGGTGTTAGCTTGATTTACAAAGATTTGTCTTGTGTCAGTATTATAAAAAATCTGCGCCATTCGTCCATCGCTGCCGAACCAGCCGATAGTTTTACGTATCAAAATGCTATTTTTAGCGCCATAGATCCCATTGCCGAGAAGGTCACCCAAAAAAGCTACGCCAAGTTGGTAGATTCGCTGCTGCTAGAACCGCTGGGCATGGTTGACGCTAGCACAGGCTACCAAAACATGGCCAATCGTAAAAACAAAGCCATGCCGCATACCTACAGCCGTCGTTATGGTTGGAACAGCAGTGGCAGCATCCGAAACAAATGGTACAATGTAGCGCCCGCAGCAGGCGTAAATGCCAGTATTTCGGACATGGCGATTTGGTTGCAAGCTATGTTAGGGCATCGTCCAGCGGTAATTTCCAAAAATGTTTTGAACGAGGTTTTTACGCCGCATGTGACGATCAACGACGATTCTAAATACTACGAAACTTGGGCGCCAGGTATTACACAGGGCTGGTATGGGTTGGGTTGGCGGGTATTTGACTACAACGATACACGGGTGGTTTACCACGGGGGCTACGTTCGTGGGTTCCGTCCCGAAATGGGCTTTTGCCCCAGCGAAGATATTGGTATTGTTTTGTTGACCAATGCCTCTAAAAATGACTTGTCAACGCTTTGCATCCCAGCGTTCTTTAACCGCTATTTTAACCCCAACGACACCCCCGAATTGGAGTATGTAGATAGTGTTGATTTTGAACCGAGCAAAGCCTCGCCAAGTCTTCCCAACAATAAATAATTTTGTAGAATGGTCGGCTCAAACCCTTGTGACAACCATTTTATATGAAACGTTCAATTGTACTATTGTTATTGGCCTTCTCGCTGCTGGCTATGTTAGCTTATGGGATTCCGCGCACTGATTTTTTGGCTTTTTTAGCGGCTTATACAGGATTGTTTGCGCTTTATGGCTATTGGATGTATACAGCGCCGCAGACCTTTAAGGCACAACATTGGCTTTATTATTTAGGAGCGGCCTTGCTGCTGCGCTTAATGTTTGGGGCAGCGTTGCCTGAACTGTCGGATGATTTTTGGCGCTACCTCTGGGACGGGCGTTTGTTGAGCCACGGCGTCAATCCCTACCAGTTTGTTCCTTCGGAGTTATTGGGGCAACCGCTTTACGAACAAGCCAACTTGGCACAGTTGTATCCCCAGCTCAATTCTCCCAATTATCATTCGGTTTATCCACCTTTGGCGCAAATGCTGTTTGCAACTGCTACTTATTTTTTTCCTGAAAATGTAGCGGGCAGTGTGTTGCTGTTGCGCCTGTTGGTGGTGGCCTTAGAGATGGGGACGGTGGTGCTGCTGTATCGCTATTTGCAACACAACAACAGGCCCTTGTATTGGGCGTTTGTCTACGCCTACAATCCTTTGATTATTCTGGAGTTGTCGGGCAATCTGCACACCGAGAGTTTGATGCTGTTCTTTTTGAGTTTGTTGCTGTATTATTGGACAAAGGCGCAGTATGGTCGGGCGGCGTTGGCTTGCGCGTTGGCAGTAGCAGCCAAGTTGCTCCCGCTGATGTTGTTACCGCTATTTTGCTGGCGCTTATTGACCAAGCCCAACAAAAAAGGCAGCGGTTGGCGCTTAAATTGGACGGGAGTGAGAGCGGCGGTAGTTTTTGGGGCAATTGTCGGAATGGTAAACTTGTGTTTGTTTGCTTTGTTTTACGATTGGGCGCTGGTACAGAAAATTCGGACGAGTATGGCGCTCTATTTTCAGCATTTCGAGTTCAATGGAAGTGTGTACTATTTTTTGCGCTACCAAGTGCTGCACGAGTATTGGCGGTTGTGGGATTACCACACGTATTTTATGGATATAAAATGCATAGAAGATGCTTTGCGCTTGGATTGGTATGTTGTTTTGCGACGGGTATTGCCCGTTCTAACGCTTTTGGGAATTTTAGGCGTATCATTGCGGCACCGCTCTACTGCTAGTGTAGCCGACAGTTGCCTGTGGATTTTTGGGCTTTATTTTTTTATGGGAACAACGGTACACCCCTGGTACATCAACAGCTTGGTTTTATTTTCTGTGTTGGGAACTTACCGTTTTCCACTGGTTTGGTCGGCTTTGGTAGGAGCAACCTACATCAGCTACCAAAGCGGCGGATTTGAAGAGCAGACTTGGGTAATCATCCTAGAGTACGGGGTAGTTTGGGGGGTATTGTGTTGGGAGTTGTACCAGAACAAAGCACCAGAACAGTACTTCAGGGTCACTAATTTACAAAAAAAATAG
>CAYUZF010000061.1:22682-23998 GCA_964449615.1 uncultured Aureispira sp. | reverse complement strand
GACTAAGATTAAGTGCAGCGCGGCCCAAGCCCACCACCACGCGCCTTGCAACAAAGGCGTAAACAGCAAAATGGCCGAAGGAATGACAACCAAACTCAATTTTACCAGCAAACGTGCAAAAGGCAAATCGCGCTCATCTCTGATTTTTTTTAGAAAAAAACGGTCAAAACCGTTGTGTTTTTTGGGGTTATGAATGGGATCCGTGATAACTGGAAAATCTCTCATAATTGCTATCAAATTGTTTTTTAGAAAGCTTGAAAAGTACAGCACGCTTCAAGTCTTTGATGCCCAATGGATTAATTGATGGGCGATTTCAGCGGCAAAGGTACCAATTTTTTGGTTAACCGTTTGGCTGCTTTTTATAATTTCTATTTTTCTTACACTAGAGTGATGCCTCCACACAAATTTTCCCCCATTGCTACCAAGCGCAAATGACAAAAAAAGGAGACAGCTTCCTACTAAATGTCTTATTTTGGAAGCCTTAAGAATGGCTTTTTAGTGCTTAATTTATTGTAAATCAGATTTTTATTTAAAAATACACCATGCTTCCCACTTTGCCTTCTACCAACATCACGCCAGAAGATTTACAGTTTGATCGCCAGCAGCTTTGGCATCCTTATACCTCGCTCACCAATCCCTTGCCCGTTTATCCTGTGGCGCGTGCCGAGGGCACCCAATTGTACCTGACCGATGGCCGCGCCCTGACCGATGGAATGTCGAGTTGGTGGGCTGCTATACATGGGTACAACCACCCGCGTCTTAATACTGCTGTACAGCAACAATTAGCGGCCATGTCCCATGTTATGTTTGGCGGCCTTACGCACCAACCCGCCATAGAATTGGGTCGGTTGTTGGTGCAATGTGCGCCTGGTCAACTCAATCGGGTATTTCTCTGCGACAGCGGTTCGATTGCCGTCGAGGTTGCTATGAAAATGGCTTTGCAGTACCAACACGCTAGAAAACAACCGCAACGTGCCAAATTTTTGACATTGGCCAAAGGCTACCACGGCGATACGACAGGCGCGATGTCGGTCTGCGATCCCGTATCGGGGATGCACCAATTGTTTCGCGGATTTTTACCCGAACATTATTTTATGACAGAACCCAAACAAGGCTTTGCGTATGAATTGACCAAAGAAGATCAAGAGGCTTTAGAAACTTTTTTCGAAGCTTACGCAAAAGAAGCAGCAGGGTTTATTTTGGAGCCAATTGTACAAGGGGCGGGCGGGATGCGCATTTATTCGCCTGCGTATTTGCAAGCCATTGCAGCGCTAGAGGATAGAGGTTCTGCTTTAGAATTGGAATGCGATATTCTA
>CAYUZF010000061.1:13112-22672 GCA_964449615.1 uncultured Aureispira sp. | reverse complement strand
TGCAGCGCTGTGCAAACAGCATGATTTGTTGTTGATTGCGGATGAAATTGCAACGGGTTTTGGTCGTACGGGGCGTTTGTTTGCGGTAGAACATGCAGCGGTACAGCCAGATATTTTGTGTGTCGGCAAGGCACTTACAGGCGGTTATTTGACCTTGGCGGCAACGCTTTGTACGCCACAAGTGGCAGATACTATTGGGCAGGGCGAGGCAGGGGTATTGATGCACGGCCCTACTTTTATGGGCAATCCGCTGGCTTGTGCGGTGGCGGTAGAAAGCATCCGTTTGTTGCTAGAATCGCCGTGGTCTACGATCATTCAAGATATAGAAGCGCAGCTAAAACAGGAGTTGCGGCCTGCTTTGGGGCATGTGCGGGTGGCCGATGTGCGCGTGCTGGGTGCTATTGGTGTTGTCGAAACCACGCAGGCCATTCGCGTAGCCGAAGCACAAGCCTATTTTGTAGCGCAAGGCGTTTGGATTCGGCCGTTTAGAAACTTGATTTACATCATGCCGCCTTTCTGCAGCAGTTGGGAGGATTTGGACGCATTGGGAAAAGCCATGCGGGGCGTACTGGATTTAGACCACTGTTTTGAATAATTGTTATAATGTACCACTAAAAAAAACCAATAAGCCTATGATCAACAGGAATGTATAAACAATAAACAGGCTAAAAATAATGTCTGTATTTTTACCGTTCCTGCGTTTGTACAACAAGACAACCAGCAAAAGTGCCCACAATGCTGGGCCACCCAATAGCAACACCAAAGTAGCGTAATAAGCTCCCCAATTGATCGCGTCTTCTTGCGCAACAGCCGCAAAAGGAAGTAAAAACAACAGTGCTAAGAGTTGTTTTCTAAAATTCATTTTAAATAAATTCCTAGAATACTGAGACTTAATTTTATTTTAATCCGTCAATGTTTTCTTTGGTTTTAGTTTTTTGAAATAAAATAAGGAATCAAAGGTCTATTTTTCCTTGCGTTTCTTTTTCTTACGCTTATATAGATCATAAAGGAGTGCAGCTATTACTAGTGTAAAAACAAGCATTATTGACGTTACTACAATATAATAAACGCCTAAACCCGTAAAATCTGGCTCCCACAGTAGTACACGGGCAGGCAACAAGGTAGAAAGTAAAAAATTGAAGGTAAACATTATAGAATTGTTGGTTGTAGAAGGATAGAAGGATATTCAAACAGCATTCTAATGTAAAGGAATAGGAGCACACTACGATCAAAATTTCACTACAAGGATGCACAAAATAGCATAAGTGAAACAACACCAACCAATTATATTCTTAATTTTGTTGGTGGAACGCTTCTTCAGCCGTTGATAAAGATAAAATAGGCTCAATAGCAATAAAATTCCAAGTCCAACACCCAAAGTGATCAAGTCGTGAAAAAAGTATCAAAGGGGGCATTAAACTGAGCCTGCGCAGCTATAGGTAAGAAGAAACTTAGTAGTATAAGAAATAGATTTTTATTCGTAGTAATCATGTGGTTTTATAGTTTAATCCGTCAAAGATTTATTGGATGGTTAGTTTTGTAATTATTGACTATAGTTTTCATCTAAAATGATAAGGTCAATTATAGTGATATGCCCTGTATAGGGAAGTAGCACCGATTTTACTTTTTAAAGGTTAATTTTTAATCCGTTAAAATTTTCTTGGTACTTTTTGCGCATTTCTTTTTAGAGATTGCTTATTTATCCATTCAACTAGGAGTGGAGTTGTACGCCTGCCGTTGCTAATTCTTGCAGCGTTAGTATTCCCGCTTCCATTCCTTCCAAATTTGCTGCTCCGCACAGTTCCGTCAAGATCGTAACTGTGTAGCCCATTTGCAAGGCGTCCAATGCTGTTTGTGCCACTGAAAACTCTGTTAAAAAACCACCCAAGACCAATTCTGTTATTTGTTGCTGCTGCAAATAAGCATTTAAATCCCAATTGCAGCCTTCGGAAAAGCAGCTGTAAGGCGCAATTTTAGTGTCTAGTCCTTTTTGCAACAACGCGTCGCAAGCCTCTACAGGAAATCCCTGCATCCAATCTGCTCCAAAACTATCCTGCACGCCATACATGGGCCACAAGTGTTGTGGGTGCCCCTGTATTTCTACCACCTGCTTAGGGTAACGAAAATAGTGGTTGGCCGCAAAGAGCGGGTGCTTGGCAGGAATCCAGTTTTGACTCGCGATACGCAGGCTATACTGTGGATCTTGCAAGGCAGTTTGCGCTTTCGCTAAAATAGCGGCTGCTTGCGGTACCGCCAACGGACCAAACGCATCAAAATCATTCTGAAAATCAAGCAACAATAAAGCTTTCATTGGTGTGTTGGTTGTGGTAAAGTCATAAAGAAAACATGCGTTTATAGTAGGGCGTAGAGCGTTGGTTGACTGGGGGTTGCATCGTTTTCAAAAGCAGCGACTTGCAAATTGAGGAGATATAAGCCGTCTTCTACTGCATTGGGGATGTAAATCAACTCCGTAATGGTTGCATCTAAGCGCGGTGCTTGTGGGTAATTCCAAAAGGCGTGGTGGGCGGCCAATAGACCCGCGTCTTCTTCGCGATCTACCGAAGGGGTATCAATTAAGATGTGGCGAATGCCCTGCTCGTAAAGCCATGCGGTAGCATCGGCGTCCATATAGGCGGGGTTGGTGTTGCTGTATTGGCGTCGTTTTTTTTCTTCGGAATTGGGCAAGGTACGAATAGCCAGTGCTTCCAACGGTGTCGAGGTATGCAGCGCAGCTTTCACTTGCGCCAAACTGATGACTTGGTCACCACCGCGTTGCTCAGGCGCTACCGACCAAACTTGCGCCAAGAAAAAGAAGCGCTTCAAAACCTGGTGGATAGAGTAGGGTTCTTTAGAAATATGTCCCACACATTCTGTATGGGTTCCATTGCCGTGCGGATTAAATTGCACGTCTCTAAAATTAACAGCACCCCCCAGCGCCACCGAACCAGTAAACTGTTCGGTCATTACAGGAGTAATTTTACTAGGGCTGCAATACCAAGCGCTAGCCGCTTCGGGCGTCGCCTGAATAGGCAAAGCTAGGCTTGTTGGTTGACTTAAGTCCACCGTATACACTTGCGTTTTAACTTCTATTTTAGCGTTCATTGGAGGCGGTTCTAGGTTTGCCCATCCGATCGAGTTGCTTCCAGCGTTGTTTGCCGTAAGCAATTAGAATAAACCAACCGATAATGGGAATAAAATAAGCCAACGTAATAGGATTACGCCAAATTAGTACAAAAATAGCGCCCCAGTGCATGGGAATATCAATGCGTTCTTTGGTGATGTACTTGCGTTCAAAAATCCACTGTCGTTCAAATTCGTGAAATACGAAAGGCCAAAAAACGGGGGTGTTGTATGGAAAATAACGGCGGTTCTGCCACATTTTTTGCATCAGTTCCTTAAACTCAAACGGAGCGTGGCCATATTTTTCTACCGCTGCGTCCAAATCCTGTTGCATCAGGTCTTTTACACGGTCGCGCACCTGCTCAATATCTGCGTCCGTTAGCTGCTCATAAGGCTTGTTCACCCATTGGTAAGGACTCATTCGTTTGCCCTTGACAAAAAACATTTTCACAGGAAAAGCCAGATAGAACGCCCAGGGAAAAATTAGAAATACAGTAAAAATGCCCAACGCCATATACGGCACGCCAACCTTTTGAAATTGCTTGTTTACCCATTCTATGCTATACATATACGGCACTACATATTCCGCATTTACCGTTGCGTAGGGTAAGATATCAGTCTGGTGTTTCAAGCTCATACGGATAAAAGAGGTCGCAAAACGCTGCAATTGGTACTTGCGGTTGAAGCCCTTGCCAATGCCAGGCACCCCCTCGGGATAGATCAGCAAATGTCCATTGGGGTACTCCATCATGGTCTCAAAATTGAGAAAAGTAGCATCCACACCGCCCGAAGTTCGCCAAGAGCCCTTCATGAAAAACGGGTGCATTGGCGGCACGCCCGATAGTTTTGGCGCAATAATGACGCGAAAAATCTTATCGGGGTCGTAATCAAACTGTTTCATCAGGCCACAGCCGAAAACCATTCCATCCCAGGGAAAGGCCATGCCTGAGTGGTTGCTCGCCATAATAACAGGGTGGTCGGGGTTGTTGCGCTCGGGCATATCGTCAAAACCCACATACACAGGGCGGAAGTAAGAGGCTTCCAGAATATCAAAAATCGCATTGTTGAGCTGCTTGACATAATTGACATCAAATTGTGTGTAGATGTGTTTATTGGCTTCAATTTCTGCTTGGGTATACGTCCGTCGCGTTTTGTGCGCGGGTTCAGGCACGCCGTCTTCCTCGGGAAGTGGCAAGGCATAATCGGGTGGGGTGGGTTTGTGCAACGGCGCTTCATCCATAACAACCTATTTTTTTAAGGGAATCAAAAGCCAAAGAATTTTTTAGCCTTATAATTGGCTTAATATATCACTCTTGGGAAGGAAATACAAGCTTTTGAAGAGTAATGTAGTTGAGGGCAAAAGATATTTGTTTGCCTATGGTAATAAAAGTGCATAGAATAGTTTTGATCGTTACAAATAATGCGTAAATTAGGATAGTATTTGTACGTAATTGCAGTAAAAAAAAGTAACATAAGTTTGACTGATAAAGAGATTAAGCTTTTATTTGAAATGGAGAAAAAGCCTATAAAAAGAGCGTCCGTGAATTTTCCAATACATGGAAATAAAGTAGTTGTAGATTTAGAAGGTAATGAGAGAGTATTTTTCAAAGCAGATATAAATAGGCGAGTAAGAAAAAATAAGTCAGGAAAAGCTAATTATCAAGTGAGGTACAAGAATGTTGTAAAAATTAGAAGGCTAGACTTGAAAGGGAACCATAAAAACCCAGAGGGGCCAGCTCCTTCTAATATATTTAGCAGGTATGAGGGATACGAATTTGTAGAAGAAGATCATGTTCATATTTATGTAGATGGATATGACAGTAGATGGGCATTACCATTAAGGGAACTCCCTGAAATTGGTATAAGTAACACTGATTCCCTATCAGAAAAGTTAGTTAAATTTTTTGACTATTGCAATATTATAAATTTAAGAATTGTAGACAATCCAACGCTTTTTTAGTATCTTTATTGGATGAAAAAACTAGTAGAATCTTACGTGAATTTCTTATCTAGTAAAATGCACATACGGCAGCTAGATAATGATTGGAATGAAATAATCACCCCGTTCTTGAATCATAACAATGACATGATATCAATATACGTAAGAAAGAAATCAGAAGATCATATTGTTCTTTCTGATGGAGGGGAGACTATTGAAGAGTTGGAAATGTCTGGTTTAGATATTAGGCGTTCTAAAAAAAGACGATTACATTTACAAGGTATACTTAATTCCTATGGTGTAGAATGGATGAATAGTAGAGATTTTATTATATCTGCAACAACGAAATCGTTTCCACAAGTGAAACATAGGTTGTTACAAGCTATTATGTCTATAGATGACATGTTTGTATTAAGTGCCGAGAAGGTAGAAAACTTTTTCACAGAAGATGTCGAAATGTACTTAAATATAAATAACGTAATGTATACAAAAGACGTAATGTTTATGGGCAAGTCTAAACTTGCGCATAATTTTGATTTCTCTATACCTGTTAGACAAAATAATAAACAAAAGAATTTTCTTACTAAAGCAATAAATAACCCTAGAAAAGACATATTGAAAACTGCCTTATTTATGATAGACGATGTTCGTACTATTCGAACGGCTGTTGAAGGTCTATTTGTTATAAACGATGAAAAAAGAATGAGTAATGATTTTAGAAAAGATATAGTAGAAGCAACTAAACAATATGAGATATCGGTAATAGAATGGTCTAACAGGGATATATTATTTCCTGAACTAAATATCGTAGCCAACTAAAATAATAATTTTGCGTTGAAAATTTGTATTAATCAATTCAATACCCTATCTTTGCACAGCACGAACGAAAAGTGCCTACCAAAACAGCCCGGATGGTGGAATTGGTAGACACGCAGGACTTAAAATCCTGTTCCCGTTGAGGGAGTGCGGGTTCGATTCCCGCTCCGGGCACCAACTGTACATAAAATGGTGTGCAGAAATTGACACTAAAACCGTCTTAACGCTATGTTGAGGCGGTTTTTTTAGTTTGTAACAGCGCCTTTTGGGTGCTGGCTTCCAAAAGTGCGAAAAATGGCTTTAAAGCCCTGTAAAGCGCTATTGGGGTAATAATTTCTCGTTTTTGTCCCCCTTTTCCAAAGCGGCTGTAGGGGATCATGGGCTTTATAGGAGTGCTTTGGTCGGCTATCCTTCTATAAAACCTTAAAACGGGGAATTGCTGTTAAAAAATCTTCTCGTTTTTGTCCCCCTTACGCATTTGGCTGTAAAGGTGGCTTTTTGCGTCCTATCAGTTTGTAGTTTTTAGAACAATTTTTGCTGTGGCAATAATTCGTTAAAAGAACTACCCATGATTATTTTTACGGCTGTATTCAATTACAAGTCCAAACCACCTGCTAAAAAAGGCGGAACATCACCAATCCACATCTGCGGATATGTCAAAGGCCAACCTCGAAAGTATTTTCATACCCAACTACACATAAGAGTGGAGCAGTGGAATGAGAAAGCGAATCAAGTAGTGAACCATCCCAACAGCGCGCAGTACAATGCCGAAATCAGGCGGCAAATAGAAGAGCTGGACAAGTACCAATTGCATGCACTCAGACAAGGTCGTGCCATCACTATAGCGCGTTTACATGAGCTGCATACGGCTAAAGATGCCTATTCGTTTGTAGAATTCTGGGAGCGCAAGATGAACAAGAATACACGGCTTGCCAAAGAGACACTAAAAAACCATCGAGGAGCCTATAACCATCTAGTCAAGTTTTGTAAGAATGTTCAATTTTCCCAACTCACTTATGATTTTGTCAATCGGTTTGATGAGTACCTGTACGGGCAAGAACTTGCCAAGAATACGGTTTATACGCACCACAAACAAATGAAACGCTACATCAAGGAAGCGATCAAGGAAAAATTTTTTAAGGCAGAAGATAATCCTTACATACATTTCAAGCCTAGTCAAGCGCCTACTTTCCGCAACGTACTAACCCGAAATGAAATTGTACGTTGGGCAGCTTTGGAGTTTGAACCTCAACAAATAGGTTTACGCTTGGTTCGGGATATGTTTCTATTTAGCTGTTACACGGGGTTGCGGTACGGCGATTTGGTTAAGCTCAAAAGAAAAGATATAGAAGAAGATGAGAGCGGTCAACTTCTTATGAACCTATCCGCTTCTAAAACGGAAAAGCAATTGCGTTCTCCCTTGTACAAACTGTACAAAGGACGGCCAGCAGAGATAGCCGACCACTATTTGAAATTTATAGAAGGAAATCCTGATGATTTACTGTTTCGCAAGATAAGCAATCAGAAGTATAACAAACACTTGAAGACATTGGCTGAAAAGGCCGAAATAAGTAAGAATGTGACCAGCCACGTAGGGCGGCATACCTTTGGTACCGATATGGTCAAGCGAGTGCCTGTGGTAATCGTTCAGCTTCTTATGCAGCATTCAAAAGTTGGTACCACAATGATTTACGTACACCTTTCTAGCAGAGATATTTATAATTCTTTGGATGGAGTTATAGAGTGGAGAGAAGCCGCTTAGACAGGGAATCTAAGCGGCTTTCATTATTGTTTATGCCACGTTATACGTTGGTGGTGTTGGAGCGACTGTAGGCATAAATTTGTAATTGTATCTTATGGGCTACTTTTCTATTTTTGTCAGTAAATCGAATGGAACTTCTTTTCTCTTAGTTGCGCCGTACATGTTTTCATACTCAACAATAGCCTCTCTTGTATTTATACCAATGATTTTACCTTCGATCAATTTTCCAGCGTGTCGAAAGGTAACAAAATCACCTGTATTTAATTCAATTTTTTTAGTTACGGAGGCTTCAACGTCAACATCAACAGTCCTTGCTTTAAGCCCCCATACATCGCCTTCTACCTTTATTCTTTTACCATTGCGTAGAACATAGATTTTAGCATTCATGAGGTATTCTCCGTTGTACTTCTCCGTGACGGCATCGGTAGCGCGTTCTAAAGCATCGTTTTGTTTTGCCCTAGCGGAGGCTACTGCGTTTCTTTGAAGCAATACATACTCTTCATTAGAATCAACATTTCTATTGGAAATCATATTTAGGTCGCCAATTCTTTGATAAGCGCAGCTAGAAAAAAGTAAGATGGTTCCTAGTGATAATAGTGTATTTTTCATTTTTTGTATAGAGGGGGGTTCCCTTTTGTGGGTTAATAATAATGTAGCGTGTTGATTATTTGAAGTAATCAATGGTTACACTACAGCCGTTTAAGTTTATTTTTAAGCTGTAAAATTTCTTCTTTTTGTAAATTTATAATTTTTTCTTGACTATCCCTTAAATCTTCCAATATTTTTATAGTCTCTTGACTAGTTTTTAGTCTTTCTTTAAGAGCATCTATTTTTTTTTGTCATACAAGGCAAAGTCAGGATGGCTGTTGTAGTTGATGCTACCACTGAAGGTAGTTTGGTTATTATCGCCGTTTATGATTTTGTTGTCTATGTTCACATTCTCTGTTATAATCATAGACCCATACCCCCATAGGATGAAGTTGGCACTAATGGACGGCAGAAATTTCTTCAAAGCTTGAAGCATTTCTATGGTTAAAGGGGTTTTCCCTGTCTCAAAATCATTGTACTCTTGTAGGCCATCGTAACCCAATATTTCTGAAAATTCAGTTTTAGTCACCGCTATACACTTCCTAACTTGCTCAATTCGATCCACAATCTCCTTTGGCATATAAAATTATTTCGATTGGCTTTCGATTAAAACTATTGTTCTGGCAGCTCTTTTAGCTGTTGTTTCAAGCTTAAATTTTCTTGCTGTAAGGTCGCAATTTTGTCCTTGTACAACTGTGTTGTTTCTTTTTGGCTTGCTAGTAGTTCCTCTAAGGACTTTATATAAATGTCCTTATCCTTAATACGCTGCTTCAAATGCGCCAACTGTTGCGCTTGGATCATGGCCGCTGTTTGGTCGCTGGTATGATTGATAGTACCGTTGAACGTCGTTTGGTTGTTGTTGCCGTTCGTGGTCTTGTTATCGTTGTTGGTCGTTCCTGATAGCAACATGCTACCTTGGCCCCATAGTAGCCAGTCGATACTTATGCGGCTATCTGCCTTTTTGATGGCGTTGATTACTTTTAAAGATATTCCAGTTTTACCTGATAGTAAGCTAGTATAGTTTTGGGAATATTTATACCCTAACAGAGTAGAAAATTCATTTTTCTCTTTTTTTAAGAAAAATCTTACTTCTTCAAGTCGTTTAATTTCAGTCATTTATGCACATGGTTATAAAAATAACTTACTTGTAAAGTTTTAAAAACTTGCAATGAAAGTTATTTTTACTTACTTTTGTTAAAAACGAAGCCAAGAAGATAAAAACTTATCGGCTTTGAAGCGGGTGAAATACCCGTAGCTGGTCGGCTATATTTAACAAAGCGGCTGTACTGAAAAGTAACATCGTTTTTCAAAAGTATAGAAAAACGGCCAAATTAG
>CAYUZF010000061.1:5993-13102 GCA_964449615.1 uncultured Aureispira sp. | reverse complement strand
CAAAAAATCCAATGAATAACTACGGGCTTGGTTATAGGGCGTTGCCGTGTGGGACACGAGCAAAGCATGGGCGGAGCTTGTTTTGTAATGACTTAGCACATGGGTATTGAAAAAGAAGCATTAAGCCATCAGGAAGTAGAACAAGCTACCAACAGCGAACTAACAAAGTTGAACAAGAAAAGTTGTAAAGATTTTCGTACATTTTTGAGAAGTATACTTTCTGCGGATCAAATGAGTGTTTTACACGTATCGTTTTGTGCGAGTAAACACCAAACTACTAAATGGTTAAACGAGCCGCAAACTATGCCTTTTGAGGCGTTAAATGGGGTTGTAGGTTGGATATATTATGCAGGGATCAAACAAGCAGACATACCTGGACATACGAATATATTGGAATTAGTGCAGGAATATGAAATAGGATTTGATGTTATGACTTTGCGTCACTATTATTTTTTTAAAGGATTTAAAGGGGAGGTTACACCCACTCTTATAGATTTTCTGCGGGCAAGAGGAGAAAGTCCAGAGCGATACAAAGCAGTCGTAAACCTAATTCAGTATCAGCTTGGATGTAAAAAACATCAGATGACGCGCTGGCTTACTTATCCTCAAACTATGCCATTAGAGGCCGCTCAAGTACTGGTGCGTACACTTTGGCAAGATGAAGTCTACCACGCGCTATTCAATGAACATAGAATGACGGTTTATGAGGAAGGGTCATTTTACAACAACTATCAAATAGGATACGATGCAATAACACTTCGACAAGTATTTGAATTAATTAACCAACAAACTACGGATTGATGGGGACAAGTACAGGAGGAGAACACAACAACAGCAAACCAATAGCCGACCAAGCCACACAGATTGCTGAACTGCACGTGACACTAACTAAACAAGCCGAGTATATAAAACGGCTTCAACAGGGACAAAAAGAACGTCTAGCGATTTATACAAAAATAGAGGAAAAGATAGACTTGCTAAAGCAAGTACGCCTATCAACTGCGGATGTAGGGGTACTACTGAATATAACCAGTAGACAGGTTCGAAGGCTTTACAAGCAAGGACAACTTTTGGGGGAACCTACATTATTCGCAACAACAAAGAGGACGTCCTATTCATTGGCAGCTCTAAGACCCTGTATCATTCCATCACTAGAATGTTTCAGAAAGGCGGCAAATTGCAGGACTATGACTTACGTAGAATGCACTACGAAATTATTGTTACTAGGTTAAAGACACCAAGTGTAAAAAGCATCTTGCAACGATATTTTAAGCCTAAGTATAACCAGCGGATACAAGCAGTAAGCCGTCTCAACGCCGCACAACAACGCCGCGCTATTGCTATCCTTACAGCGTATCGTTCACAGTCTCGTTTTACACCACTGGAGCGCATGGAGGGAGAACACAAAACCGATTCTAAACACCCATTTACACCCTAATAATTATGGATTATTTTGAACACCGTCGCCTCTATACGGGCGGCTACAATCGTACAGGCTTTTGGTATGGCGTGTACGAACACAAGAAGACTACAGCCACTAAAGAATTGCAACGCCGATTAAATATCGTGTTGGGACGAAAGTCCTTGATAGTTGATGGGGACTATGGACCAGCTACTACCAAAGCCGTTCGTATATTTCAACGACGGTATGATCGACTAGTTACGGGCGTAGTAGATCATTCAACATGGATGGTTATAATCAAACATGCTACCCAACAACACACGGCCATTCAAAACTACAAGCATAACCTATTGAATCTGGGTAAACAAAAGTTTGTAATATTTGTGGATGCTGGGCATGGAGGATTAGATAGCAATTTGAAATACACAACTTCGGGCAAACGCGCCTATCATAAGGGAGTTGAAATGCACCATCAAGGGCATTACTACGAAGGACACGAAAATCGAATTGCTGCGGAGGCGTTTATTCGGGCTTGTGCCAAAAGAGGAATAAACTGTATCAGAACTTACCACCCAACCAAAGACTGGCCATTGGGCAAACGCACCCAAATTATACGGGACTGGTTAGAGCGTGGATATTACGGTTATTTGCACTCTTTCCACTCAAACGCTATTTCAGAGCGGCACGGTGCGGTCAAGCTGGATCAAACGCGCGGGTTTATGGTCTTTACGACCAAAGGGGAAAGCTTGTCCGATGAATTGGCCGAACAGCATTTCAAAAATGTGCAAAAAACAACGCTTTGGCAATGGAAGTACCGCGCTGATGAAAGCGACGGCGATAAGGATTATGAAGCCAATTTTCAAGCGTTAAGAGAAACCGACCTTTCCCAATACAGCCCTCACTTTGCGGCTATGTTGGAGGAATGGGGTTTTCACAGCTCTAAAACGGATGCTCAGTACATCACCAGCGAGAAAGGCCGTGCCCAGCGAGTAGAAGCCGCACTCAAAACCGCCAAATGGGCGCAATCCAATTTATTCAAACACTTACAATAGAACCTTTACTAATGAAAGCATCTACCGCATTACATGGTCTACTTACAATTGTGCTATTGGCATTAGTTGTTGTACTCTCAATTATATTAGGAGTAATGCAGACCGTCCAGCAAACACCTCCTGAAGTAATTCACACAGAAACACGAGTAATCATAGACAGCACACCGCCGCCGCCTATTGTTATTCGGATGAACCAGCAACCACCGCCCCCACCTGTTATCATATACCCAGATGATAACGGGCAGCCATTGCCTATGTCCGAAGTAGACACCACTCAACACCTGCCTGCTAAACTGTACGTAGATAGTACAGAGGATGAAAACCAAACTATCTACAACCAGATGACAGTACGCGGTGAATTGTTGGCACATAGTACCAGCTATAAACTGAAAATTCCTACCGTAGTAACCAAAACCATCGAAACGACCAAAACGGTACAACAGCCAGTCAATAGGCTGTTCCTGATTGGTGGGGTAGGGTTGACCAATCAGTTGGATATAGGTTTTGAAGTGGGAGTACAGTTCGTAAGTGCCAAAGGTTGGGCGGCAGGCTACGAGTACGATATAAGGCATCAAGCCCACGAATTAAAAATTGGTGTTCCACTGTATCAGTTTGAGCCGCCAAACAGAGTATTCTAACTGCCAATTGGACAATAACAAAGCCGTGCCTTCTTGTTAGTTGGCGCGGCTTTGTTATTGATGGAGTCTTTTGGAGCTGTTTTCCGAAATTGAGTCCGAATTACAAAATAAGAAGATGTTTCATTCGATTGGTAAACAATGAGTTATAAGTGATAAAGCGTTGCAAAATACATCTAAATACGGTGTGTGATTCGGGCGTAACTATCTGAATACCAAGCTAAAAGTTTGTTTTTGCTGTTGTTTTAGTCGGATATTTGTACTCGACAAATGCACAAAGAAGTACCCTTTGACCTCTCTCATTACTTCATTAAAAACAACATTACTATGTACGAGATTTAACCCACTAACCCCTAACGCCCGTGAAAGTAGAAATCACAGAGGATTATACCCTCACTATCGGAGTAGATTATTGGAGCGCCCTAATTATTATTGGAATTGGATTAGCACTTGTTGCGTTCAACCACACATTCAAACACTTCATCCGACGCTATTGACCCATGAAGACCCTACAAAACCTCAGCTCTTACTTTATGGCTTTTCTCGCCTACTGTATTCCCAACATCATTACGGATTCGCTCAACCAGCGTATACGACGTTTTGCCGCAGAATTGAGTAGAAACAACTTACAGGATACCGCAGCCGATATTATTTACAACCAGCAGCAAATGGCTATTATGGATGAAGTAGAGGTGGCTGTTCAGGCCATCGGATCAACTTGTTCTCTATTTGCTGTTTTGTTCATTTATTTCAAAGATGTAGAGAAGATCAACAAAGGCATTTATTTGTTTTTGAAACTTTTTAGAATAACTACTCTTTGCACAAAAGCCCGTGAATTTCTTCGCGTTTCTTGGCAACGCGTTAAGAACTACTTTAATCCTACCGAGATACAATAACCCTTTTCCTGTGGTAAGGAAGCCAACCACCAAGATTAAACAACTATTCTTAGAACACAACTTTAAACCAACCACCTATGTACACAAAAAACAATGCAGGTATCAAAATTGCTGAAAATTCACGCGTTTATGAACGCCTAAACAGCGTAATCGCTATTCCTACAGGATACCTGTTTGTAGCTGGCCAACTATCTCTAATTCAATTTATGAATGATGAAGTAGTTGCACCTCAACCAATCGCTGTTTTAGAGAAACAAGGCCACCTAGTCTTAGACGCGAAAGAACTAGCGAAGACCAATGCCATGCCTGTCAAGAATTACGGAGATATTAAAGTCAATCTATCTATATCTGACGAAGCTGATTTAGAAGGTAATACCGCTCAGGATGGCTTTGCCTATATCGGTATTGCTGCTGGAGGTGGCGAAGCTGGCAAGACTAGCGTTTATCCTATGTTCACATCGGAGTGTAACGCAAATGCTCAACTCGTAATCGGTGGAGATTTTGGAGAAAGTACGCTGGATCAACTCGCCGAACTCGCCATGAACAACGAATTGGAGATTCACAAAATTGTTGCCGATGTAACAGACGACAACTTTTTTTCCAACAAACTTGCAGTAGGAGGAAAAGAATCTGATGGCGACAACAAAGGTGATCGCACTTTTCGTTTCAAGCAGAATGACCAATACACAGAAAATACTAAGAACCGTATCATGACTTTGGGAGCTGGTACAGACGCTGGTACTGTAGTATTGGACGGCATGACTTACCTACGCATCAAGATCATAAAAGGTAACCCTGTAGAGCTTACGTTCCACTACAAGCTACACGAGTAGAAGAAAAAAAAGCCCCGTACAACATTACTATAAAAAGCCTGGCTGTCCATGTGGCTGTCAGGCTTTTATTTTAAGCCCCAAACAGATGCCAACATCAGGAGTTAAACCAACTATTTTCGATCACTTCCAGATAGGAGACATATCTATCGGGAATAAGGGAATAGAAGGTAAAGACATGGCACTTGTGTTTAGTAGCATAGCCGAAAAAGAAGCCATACAAGATGCTAGAGAGCGAGAAGAACGCCGCCAGAGAATGCAAATGACTATTATCATTGCTACCATGATAACGCTTTTAAGCGTTGTGTCATTGCTGTTCTATATTTTTACAAAAGAACCCAAAAACCCTTAACCCATGTCAGAAAAAATGGTATACTTTAAACAAAATTCACCTGCACCTACAACTACCGCAATGGAGTCTACCAAAGTAGAAGCTGACCCACCAGCGGCAACCACACCTCCAGAGACAACCACCGTCAAAGAGGAAACGATACCTAAAGACGATTCCGACAGCAAAGCATTCGTCAAACGCACCGCCCAAACCCCAACAGAAGGCGCTTTGACGTTTGTAAACAGTTTGCTGTCCAACCTGCCCAAGAAAGAACCCACAGAGCAGGAGCAAAAGCACCAAGAGCGGATGCAGAAATTAGATTTTTACGCTGGTTGCGTAGGAATTGGTCTAGTGGGTACCTGCGCTGTGTTTGTACTAATGCTTGGAATCTATTATTTACGAATGGCTGCCGTTTCCAAATTGGTTGCCCTAAAAACTGCCTAATCTATGGATGAATTTGTAAACTTTTCATTAGGAGGTAATACTACTGATTTTGGTAAGTATGTTAATATTCAGTACGTCAAGAACGACAATGACAACGACAAGAACGATGATGACAAGAACGACAACGACAAGAAGGAGGACACAAAAAAGGACGATGATGGCAAAACCACGAAAGATAAACAACCTGTTGATTGGGGAGGTATTTTGAACGGTGCCGCCAATTTTGTCTCCAGCTCAACCAGTGCCGTTGCAACTTTTACAGGCAATGGCAACAATAACCAACAGGAGAATCAAGTCCAACAACGATACGAGGAAGAAGAAAAGAAGAAAGGCCCCAGCACTATCGTAGTCCTTAGTATTATCGGAGGCGTTGTTTTTCTCATTGGACTACTCGCTTATTTCAATAGAAAAGCATCCGTTTCAATGCCCGATGCCCCTGTATCTGCATAACCGTCTTACACCCTATACACCATGACAAAAGCCCAGAGAAACACCCTATTTGCTCTAATTATTGTACTCGTCTTAGCTGCTGGAATCTTTGCCCTTACTAAAGTATTGGGAACAAAAGAAGACCCTTCTGAAATTCACGAAGGCGCAGATGGCCCCCCAGTAGTTGGACGGAAAGCAGATTATAATTTTACGGATGAAGAGTTGACCTATGATACCATTATTACGGATGGAGAGAATCCCGAATATGTAGCCTATCAACTAGGTACACCCAAAGCGGAGGAGATCATCCAAGCGGAGATGAAGCGCATACAAAATTTTGAGCCAGATTCAACAGAGGCCGAAGCGTTCGCAAAAGTAAGACAAACCCATGATATAGGTGGTAAATTATACACTATAGCAGGATTTGGTGATAAAGCCAATGAGATTATCCGAGAAGCTTTTGGTAGTATGAGCGGGGTTGATCCTGATAACTTCCACACCTATCCAATTTACGGGAAGTACGAAGCTGCTGGTAAAGCGGTGCGCGCCGATTTAGACCGCTTTCTTGAGCGCTCGAAAGACGAAAAACAACGCTATAATTTTACCAAGTGGCGGCACTGGGAAGACGAATGGTGGTGGTTTGGTAGTGTATGGTTGAACATCATGCTCTTCAACGATGAGTCTCATTTGGCGTCCAATGATGAAATTTATTGGGGAAAAGTAGACCGCGAAGGTATGGATAACTTTAAGGTTATCAATGGACACGGAGTACCTGATAAACGATTGCTGAAGTTCGATAGCAAAAGTAAAGAAGGTGCGTTCAATGCTTGGGGAGCCGTCAAGTTTTGTCAAGTTTGGCGCGACGAGATGGACCGATTAGACTACATCACCAGAGAATATGCCATCAAGAATTTGGTTTACTTGGGTCGCCTTATTGAGCAAGATGTAGCTTCTGCTACAACCGAAGGTAGAATAGATACAGGAACCCGAAAGCGTAACAAAATGAATATGTCTGCTGCTTAACAGCCTGAAAAATTACAACATGAATCAATTTAAAATAGAAAAGAAACACCTTATTGCACTCGCTGTA
>CAYUZF010000061.1:3316-5965 GCA_964449615.1 uncultured Aureispira sp. | reverse complement strand
GGTCGTTGTTGCTATTATCATTTTTACTTGGGGCAAGCACAATGGAAAGCAGAATCCAGCACTAAAGAACGTCAAAGTAGAAGTAGATGTAGAGGACGAACGCGACGGCACCACAAGCACCTATAACCCTACCCCAATGGTTGATAAAGTTCACAAGGCGTTATCGGAGCAGGTTTGGTTCTGGGACTCTTCACCGCGCTGCGGAGTACTCAACGAATTAACACATGCAACCCAAATATAAAATAGGCCTTGTTGTCTTCATCACCGTTCTAGCCCTTAGCGTTTTTATCTGGTCTTATTTTAAGAAAGGAGAGGATACAGCAAAGAAGGATAAAATGGAGGATTTAGCCGATGCTTCTAACGAAACGCCCACTTCCGATGAAGAAACAGCAGCCAACAACGAGAAAGCAAACGATGAGGCCACACTGGCGGTCATGCCCGATTCTTACACAGAAGATGAAGTACTGACCAAATCCATCCCTGCACCAACGACCAGCGCTACACCGCTCATAAGCATTGATATTCCAAAATACAGTGTAGAGCGCCGCGCTTTTGATTACACCATGAATTACAATGGTCAACTTGTTAAAGGGGTATACGCTGATCCCTTATTAAAGGATAGAAAGTACAGCGGGGGAGCTATAGAGCTGCTAAACGAGTACAAGAACGGCGTCTACTTCAAAGTAAGTGTATCGTCTCATGTACCATCCAAACCGACCAGAATACTCAACACAGGTGTACAGGCGGAAGCAAACTTACAGGTTCTATCTTCCAAGAAAAACAAGATGAGTGGGAAGCCTTCATCTGTTCGTATAGATACACTTGCAACCGAACAAAAGGAACAAATTCCACAGAAAGTAGTAGCCAATTCCGTTATGCTAGTCATTTCCAAAGGTGAACAAGTTCTAAGATGGAAAATGGTAGACCTTACGACGGGAACAATCTATGTGGGTATTCCTAATTCACCACACGAAGGAGCCGCTTACATAGAAGGCGATTTATCCAAAGAAGTACACTATTTAGATTAACCCTATTCAAATACAAAACCTAATTATGACTTTATCCAACCGTACTAAAATTATTATCGCTGTAGTCAGTGTTGTGGTCGTTGTTGCGATCATTGGTGGTATCCTATATCACAAAGGTAAAAAAGCGGATCCAGTGGTGCCTATTGGCGAAGAAAACGCAGAAGCTACAAAGGCAGATGCAGCGACACCCAAAACCGCGACTAGCTGCGTCGATTGTCTAGTCAATGAGGGCGGCGAACCTCAACACCCTATTGAGCCGCTGAAATTGGACACCACCCAAGAAGATTCTACTTTCGAACAATAGAAAACTAACCCCAACCCATGAACACAACCGCAGCCGTCGATAAAATCAAGCAAAACAAGAGCATCACTGCCGTTATTATAGTCATTGTCATTGCTGTTATAATCTATTACTTCCGCGATAAGATTTTTGGTAAGACGATGACTAAAGAGGAGGACTATATGGTAACGAACGCCAGTGGTAGTTCTAGCGCCAGTAAATCAACTTATACCAGTAGTAATTCTAATTCTGACACTGGGGAACTATTGAAGATGGGAAGCAAAGGCAATAGCGTGAAAGAACTTCAACGCTTGATTAATAAGAAGCAGAAAACCACTACCACCGCCCCAAAAGACGCGCCCCTCATTTACAACTATGGCGATACGCCTGGAAGTATGCTTACGGAGGATGGAATCTTTGGTGCCAAAACAGAACATGCACTGTATAGATGGACACAGATGAAGAGTATCACACTCGCTCAAGCACATAAACTTTTAGCGTAGCTTATTCGCAACCACTATAAAATTCTATCGCTATGGGAAACATGACAGAAAAGATCAAGCAAAATAAGATGGTTACCGCTGTACTTCTAGTAACGTTAATAGCTGTTCTTATATATTTCTTTCGAGACAAACTATTTACAGAAAAGTCGCCAGAAGTTGATGTAACTGGAGGCAACACGTATACCTCTAACAGCAACAGCTCTACAAACTCTACCGCATCTAGTTCGACGAATAAGGAGTATGTTGTTTTGCAGTTGGGTAGTAGTGGTGCTGCTGTAAAAGAACTCCAGCAATTGTTAAATGCTAAACATAGAATGTATGATCGAGATATAGGAGGCGGGATTATTATCAACGATGTGAGTCGACTTGGTTTAGTGGAGGAGAATGGTGTATTTGACAGTAGAACAAAGCAAGTTTTACAACAATGGACACCACTGGATAGCATTACCTTAAGTCAAGCTCGTAAAATTCTAAACTAAGAACAACAACCCATGCTACAAATAATCTCTTTTGCGCTAGGCGCAGGTTATACAGGTTACTCGTGGTATAAATCTGCTACCAAAGAGGAAGAAGAAAAAACGTTTATTGATGAGCTAATGCCCACTCTAAATCTTATTTCCCTATTGGTTGCCGCTGTACTACTTATCAACCTTATCAAAAATAAAAAGTCTTAACCCAACCAACCCATGAACAAACAAAGCTCAACCTATCTAGGTTACGGTCTGCTGGTATTGGCCATTTTTATCTACGGTGTACATACAAAAAAGCGCTGGCGTTATTGGGTACTGACTATGTTGTTTATCGCCCCCGTAGGCGGCGGCATTGGCTACGCCTTAGG
>CAYUZF010000061.1:0-3292 GCA_964449615.1 uncultured Aureispira sp. | reverse complement strand
CCAAAAACGCTCTACCGACTAAAAAAACCGCCCCCAATTTTACTAAGCCTACTTTGCCAACAACCGATGTAAGTAATTATGAGTTTGACCCGCTCGACTAGGCTACCCTAAATAACCGTAACCCATGAACCCCGTCCTTTCCACTTTGAAGCAGCACCGAACGAAGGTGCTGCTTCTACTTCTTATTGTTGGTGTTGTCGTTTTTGTTTGGTCAACGCAGCGCTCAAAGGTAAACATTGTCAATGTGGTAGAGCAATTGCCCCAGCATTCGACCATGCAATACCGTACGCGTAATTTGGAACAAATTGACGGTATTGTGGTGCATCATTCGGCGAGTTTTGGACAGAGCGCGGTAGACTATGCGCGGTATCATGTGAAGAGTAGGTCTTGGCCTGGTATCGGCTACCACTATGTAATTTATCCTGATGGCCGCATTGAGCTGGTCAATTACCACCACACCATTTCTTACCATACAGCGGGTATCAATACCTCCAAAATTGGTGTTTGTTTAAGCGGTAATTTTGAGGAAGGTCAACCGACCAAAGCCCAATTGGAAAGTTTAAAAAAGTTAGTTGCTCATTTGCGACGGCAATTCAAACAGCATTTGAGCGTATCAGGCCATCGCGATCATGGCACTACTTCCTGTCCAGGCGCACATTTATATCCCCACCTACAACACCTCCACCAAGCATGAGTATAAAACTAACCAAGCCTCAATACATAGCTGTTGCTACAGTAGTTGTTGCAGTGCTGACGGTCGTAATCCTTCACTATACCAAAGCCAAACGCGCTCAAAATTGGATAGAGCGTTGCGAGCGTGTATTTGGTACAATGAGCGCCGAGCAGAAAACAAATATTGCGCTTATTATTGATACTTTCAAAAGGTACGGCGACGACGACAACTACAAATTAGCTTACATTCTAGCGACAACAGACGCCGAATGTAGTTTTGAATCCAAGAAAGAATATTACGGCTCCAGCAATGCCCACAAGGAGTATTGGAAAACGGACTATTATGGACGCGGCTTCGTGCAACTTACGTGGGAGCGCAACTATCAAAAAATGTCGGATTTGTTAGGGATAGATTTTGTCAACTACCCCGACCGTGTTATGATCCCGAAGTATGCCGCCCGTATTTTGGTGCAGGGCATGATGGAAGGCCAATTTACCCGCCGCAAGTTGGGCGAGTTCATTACTCCACAGCAAGCCGATTTTTACAACGCCCGCAAAGTAGTCAATGGCTTAGATAAAGCTTCTATGATTGCCGCTGATGCCAAAGCATTATTAACTTAACTATTTACTTAAACCCCCATTCTGTTATGAAGAAAAGACGCCTTACCAAAGTAAAATTGCCTCAATCAGAAAAGAAAATTCGCGGTAGCTTACCGCCTGAAGAAAAAAACGGATTCTATCTTAAAAAAGTATCACTTCTCAAAAAATAAACCCACATGCCTCTAAACAAATTAATAACAACTACCAAGCCCACACGAAAGAAGGGTAGGAAGATATCCAAGCGCAAAAATACACGGCTCAACAAACAAAGCACCAAAACCAGAAGAACAAAGTCAAGTAGCAAAAGGAAGACCAGCGCAGGCCAGTACCACATAGCAGGTCCAGGCACGGGCCGACGCTTGATAAGCACTCTACCACAGGCAGGTGTTGGTACCGAGTACAAACATAAAGCCAAAGTAGAGCAATGGTGGCAAAACAAAGGTTTTTTGATGTATTACAGAGGATTCAGAAGAGGCGCTGTCGATTCGCAAATTCTACAAAAAATGCCACATCCAAGTGAGTTAGATCATACCTTTCACTTAAAAGGCTATGAGTTCGGCGGTCACCTTACCCAAGAGGATCGTTACAACTACTTAGCGGCTATGGCAGTCTGTTTGGACGACCTCAACCGTTACGTTCTCAAATTCAAGGACAACAACATTGGTTTGGACGGTTACTTAGGAATAGCCTTTGGTGCAAGAGGATCAGGATTCAGAGGCGCACCCGCTCATTTTGAACCTGAAACGGGGATTATTGCCTTGTCTCGATACAGAAGCCGCCAGTACTATTCTAGGAAAGGAATAAAGCCTGAACACATTCCCCACAAAGTACACCGATTTCTATTCACAGGAGGGTTACATGCTACTGCTCATGAATATTGGCACTGCTTGGATTACTTTTTCGGTTCCCGCGTAGAACACGACTCGCGTTTCTTCTCATTGAGTGGGGGAATGACCACGTACAATAAGGAAGTTATCCAATACCACCGCAATTACAACATTCGGAACCTAGTGGAGCAAATATTAAAAGCAATTGCTACAAGTCCCACCAACTCCAACAGACCATCGGTATACATTACTAAATTGAGCAAAGTAAAAAGCCGCCAAGCCCGCGCTTATTTGATGGCTAGAACCGAATTACTGGCGCGTACCTTCGAGCAGTACATCGCCTACAAACTAAGCCAAGTGAAGGTAAGCAACACGATGCTCACACAATTGAATTACGATTCTAGTTTTTACTTGAGTCCAGCAGAATTTAAACCTGTGGTACCCTTGTTTGATAAACTCATGGGATACATGCGCGCAGAACTGCGGTAGAAATTGTTTGTTTCAACATTATAGTACGCTAGCCGTCTGGACTTTTGTCTAGGCGGCTATTTTTGTTGACATAGCAGCACCAATTGCGTTGAAATAATAACGAACCAATTGTCATAAAACCCCAAAAAGTGGTACACAAAGGTAGACGAAACACAACTCCCGCTCCGGGCACCAACTGCGCTCACAGTCTTTTGATTGTGAGCGCTTTTATGATTTGTGACGCAAAAATGGGAAAGAGAAAGAGGGATTTCTATATAAAAGTGCTTCTACGGGATGTAGGGCGCTTTTTTGTGTTATTCATTATCTATTTTAAAAGCTGTGGCCAGCTTTTGGACAGCAAGTATTTGACGGCATTAAAAGCCGAACTAGCAAAGAGAGAAAATTTGCGCAAGCACGAGAAGAAGAGTGCCTATAAAAAATCATTTATTTGACTTGCATAAAGACAATAGCCAATTTTTTTATACTTAAAAACAAAGGAAAGAATTGGATATTTAATTTGAATGGTTTAACTTAGTTGGCAACCAACAGTTGAATGACGTTCCCCGCATTGTTCACATTTTAATTGATGATCCTTATGGAACAGGAGAACCACCAATCTACGTTGGAGGACGGGGAACGCATGGCCGCCGCTGTAGCTACTTCTTCCGCTGCACAACAACAAATTACCCCCGATTTATTTGCTGCTCGAACAGCCGATAGAGCGG
>CAYUZF010000060.1:21100-24010 GCA_964449615.1 uncultured Aureispira sp. | reverse complement strand
TACACCTAGCGCAAGGTATTTATGGGGGCATACAGGGAGGTAATTTTCCACATCCTGTAAAAAGCGGCGGCCTGGACAACGGTATTGTTGCACACGAATACGGCCACGGTGTATCCAGTCGTTTGATAGGAGGCGCAGCCAATGCCAACTGCTTGCTCAACGCCGAACAAATGGGCGAAGGCTGGAGCGATTGGTTGGCCTTAATGCTTACCATGCGACCGAGCGATCAAGCGACAGACGCCCGCACCATAGGCAGCTATGTTTCGGGGCAACCCAGTACAGGGGCAGGTATTCGCAGAGCGCCTTATTCTACCGATACCCTGCTCAATCCCTACACTTACGGCGCTTCCAACGATGCCCAAACACTACCTAGTGTACATGGGGTAGGGTTTATTTTTGCAACCGTATTGTGGGATTTAAGTTGGGCATTTATAGACTACTACGGCGGGGTTCCCGATGCCGATGTTCTTCGCGGTACGGGTGGTAATAATGTGGTTTTACAATTGGTGATGGAGAGCTTTAAGTTGCTACCTTGTAGCCCTGGTATGTTGGACGGACGCGACGCTATTTTGCAGGCCGATCAACTCTTGTACGGTGGAAAACACCGCTGTTTAATTTGGGAGGTTTTTGCACGGCGGGGCTTTGGTTGGAGTGCCAGCCAGGGCAGCAGTCAAAGTCGGGTTGACCAAGTAGAAGCCTTTGACCGTCCCAATTTGGTGGATTTTAGTTTTGTCAACAATGGGGGCATGCACTTTTCGTTTACCGATCAATCGCCCAACGCTCAACATTGGCTCTGGGATTTTGGCGATGGCGACAGCGCTTGGGTACAGCATCCCTCCCACACTTACAGCAATGCGGGAACCTATACCGCAACCTTGATCATTGACAGCAGTACTTGCCGCCGCAGTCGACCTTTATCCATCACACTGACCAGCACTACCGAGCAAGCGCCAACAACTATGGCCGCTGTTTTGTATCCCAATCCCAGTCAGACACGAAGCCTTGTACGGTTTGCGTTTGACCAACAGCCGCCTAACACAGACGTTAAAATTAGTGGTACAGTAAGTCCTCTCTACCAGCTTCTCAACCAGCGGTCAAAGCGTTCTTCCCAAGGCACACTGCCGTTGCTAACATCTTGGTACAAATCGTAAATACCTTTTGAGAACGCCCAGCCCAAACTTACTACGTCGTACAACAACATAGCTTGTCCCAATCCAGGCACGGCTCTAGCGCCTACTTTGGCCATAAAGCCCAACACGCGCGGGCCCAGCTTTTTGGCGACGGCCTCCCCCACTTCTTGCACTACTTTTTCAGCGGCTTCTTTGGCAACTTGACCTTTTTGAGCAAATTTTTCAGCAATTTCTTTCAGCTCGTCGCTGTGTTTTTGCAGCTGCTCGGTTACTTTTTTTAATGCCTCTTTGTTGGGTTTCTTCTTTTTATCCAATACCTCTTCGGCTAAGCTTTTTAGCTCGTCGGTATTTTTCATAAGTTGCTCTCGTGCAGCAGCTGTTTTTTGGCGCAACTCTTTCACAGCTTCGGCCACCTCTTGGCTGGCCTCTACCGCTTTTTTGGTGCCTTGTTTGGCCAGTTGTGCCAGCGTTTTTAGTTGGTTGATGTCTGCGTTTACGGTCACCCCAAAAGAAAATTTAATTTCGGCGTGTTCTAAGCTTAATTTATCGGATAGGGCGGCAGCGGCACCGCTTACTTTGGGCGCTTTGAGCAAATCAATTTTCACTTGCAAGCGCAAATTCATAACAAACACTTCGCCAGGGTTGCTACTTTTTAATGCTTTTTCCAACAGGGTCTCCAATCGGATGGCAGGCACTTCTGATTTAAGAATCAACTGGCACCAAGTTCCTTTTCCCAGCAGGGGTTTGCCTACGCTCAAAGGTGTTATAGCTAAGTTCTTGGGAATCAAGCTTTTTAATCCAGCGCCCATGTCTACCGTTTGGCGGAAAGCACTCAATTGAATGTCCGACCAAGCGCCTAAATCCTCTTGTACCGACAAATTGGCCAGCGTGGCTTGTTTGGTAAAATCAACGACGACACTGGTGTTGAGGTTCCACTTTCTAAAAACCAATGGCCCCACTTGTAGCCCTTCTAACCCTTTGGCAGGAACATCCACAAATGTTCGTTTGAACTGCGCTCTGCCGTCCAACCCATCGGTGACTTTATCACCGAGCGCCTTATCTGGATCGGTTGCTCCATCGAGTACCGTGCTGGCCTTTACTAAGGGTTGCTTGCTGTGGTTTCTCAGCCGCTGCAAATACAACTCTTGAAAGCGCGGGTGCAAATCGTTATTCATACTCAACTGCAAATTTTCATTGAGTCCTCTAATTTTTTCATACAACACCTGCAACGCTACTTCTTGATGAATTTTCACCCCATCTACATTGGGGTCCAGCTGTCGGCCTTCCAACGCTTCGTTTTGTGCATCCACGATGCTCATGTTGTTGGCGTTGCGCACATTGGCCGTATAATATTTGTTGATGGTTTTGAGGACGGGCCAAATAGTCGCGGCATCTGGTGTTGTTGCAAAACTCTCTACCTTGCTCTTAAACAAGGCTTTGGCTTTCTTTCCAATACTAGAACTTTCCAACAATTGCAACCAATCATCTTCGGGGTTCACCACGACCGTTTCCGTTGCTTTTGTCTCTTCAGAGAGTGCAATACCCGCTTTTTGAGCGCTCTGCTCCAAATCCGTTAAGATACTTCTCAGCTGTTTGGCCTCTTTCCACAAAGGATGGACATCGCTCCCTGTAGCGTGGGCTTTTTTTATAATAATTGCTTCTTGTGCTTTTAGCTCCAGGTAAATGGTTGTTATTTTTTTCTCGTCCACGGCGGTTGTTGATTCTTTTGTTGAGGGTTGCTAGGCTTATTAAGGTAACTAATTGATTTGAGCTTTTATTT
>CAYUZF010000060.1:18263-21063 GCA_964449615.1 uncultured Aureispira sp. | reverse complement strand
AAGAAGCAATATCTGTCGTCTCTTCTGCGCGATTGATCAACTCTTCTATATAGTGGTTTTCTGCTACATCGCGGGGCTTCTTTTTGGTGTAACTTATTCTGCGTTCTAACAACATTTTTGTTAAATAGCTCAAATGAAAGGCGGCGTGCAAATCAAATGTTGGAAACATTGGCATAAGCTCTGGATCACGTTCCTTTACCTTATAGAAAGATTGATAAGCAGCTAAATCTGTGTCGCTCGGGTTGGATTTATAGACCTTCCTATTGCCCAAAAACCAAGTTTCTATGCAGCGGTTTTGTACAATCAAATGCAATTCACAATTGTTATTCAATACAAGTCCTTCTCGCTCAAACTGTGTCAGATATTCTGCCAATTCTTTATGCCGCTCTGCTGTACTGTTTTCATCAGCGTCAATGCACAGAAACAAATGTTGGTATTTCTCAAGCGCGTTAATGTCTACAATAGTATTTCTCAACACGTGGGTAAATATTCTAGGATAACCGTTCCCCGTAAATACAAAAAAATTATTCTGTGTGGCCTGATGTACCTGTTTTACTTGCGTTAATGCACCATCAAAGAAATAGTCTACCAATTTAGGATATACTTTCTTCTCTGTGCTTTTACCTTCTACCAAAAAATACAAATTCATACTACTCACTAATTCCAGTTGTAAATTCCTCCAATTGAGTCAATTGCATGAATGCCTGCTGCCTAGACATCGAAAAATCTATCAAATCCGAAGCATCTTGTGCAATTACTTCTCCACCTCTGCGCGTAACTAATTTCCAATTTTTGTAATGAATATTATTGATAATATAAGGATGGTGACTAGTAATAATAAATTGTAAGTTTCTGTTTCTAAAACTCTGCAACACGGTGGTTACTTCGTCTATACAATTTATTCCCAAGCTATTTTCAAATTCATCTATTAAAAAAACGGTTCCATCAGGGCTTAGGTACAAATCACAAAGTAATAGAAAGGTTCTATACATACCAGAAGAAACTTGCGAATGGTGGACGGGTTCCTTGACTCCTACTTCCTTCAAGTAGATGTGGATCTTCATAAATTCTTCTTCGCCTCCGTCGTACGGCATCAGTTTTTCTATATCTACCAATACATCTTCTACAAATGGGAATATATCTATAAACCGCTGTTTGATTTCGTCTACAATAGGCAACCCCGCCCTTTTCGCTAAGAAAAGCTTGAAGGTAGAGTCTTCTTTAAGTGTTCTTATTTCATCAATTGTTTCGCCATATTGTCCCAGTTGAGATTCATTCATCAAATGCGTTAAATCTCTCATAGTGCTGTACAGCTCCCAATTGCTATATATAATTGTTCGGAATGCCTCCAGAATTGGCTTAATTACATCGTTTTCTCCCAGCAGATAAAGTAAACTAGCGTCGTTGTTTAGTTTTAATTCTATATCATTTTCTAACACGACTGCACTCCCTATTCTATTAGCAATGGTTATTCCATCTACCCCAATACCTTCTTTCTCAAAATAACCTTTTTTGTTTCTTGTTCCATTCCATTCATAAACTTGCCCATCGACTAGCGTAAACTCAACCGACCATTCAATGGCTTTTACCCGCGCGCGTCTGTCCAGTCCGTTACTGTAATTAAATGCTAACAGCTTTAACTCTAGAATGCAGTCCAAAATTCGAGTCTTTCCTACCCCCGACGCACCAACCAGTAGCGTCAAGTTTTCCAATTTTAGATCAGAAAACTGCCACCTGCTATCCAGATAACAAAAACTCAACGACTCAATCTTCATAAAAATTACTGTTAATACAATTGAACAAACCTATTTCACAAGCCCATTATAGACAAAGTTATTCAAAAAAAAGGAGAAAGTCAAGGTGCTACTAAAAATAGCTATAAGAAGCCTTTTCTACCTAATTCTACGCCCATCAACCAGTACCCTCCAATATTTTTCCGTACTTTGCTGCTCTTACACCAACAACACGCATTCTGCTTGGGCGGAAATAAAAACACAGCAAGACATGGACTTGAATTTAAATGGTAAGCGGGCAATGGTTTGCGGAAGTACGCAAGGCATAGGACAAGCCGCAGCGCTAGAATTGGCGCAACTTGGCGCTAGCATTACTTTAGTAGCACGCAACCGCGAACGCCTACAAGCCACACTCGAACAGCTTGATACGCAGCAAGGGCAACAACACGATTTTATAGTGGCCGATTTTTCCAATCCGAGTAGTTTAGCACAGCAAGTCAACCCCTATTTTAGCGACAACAAGATCGTTCATATTTTGGTCAACAATACGGGCGGGCCGCCAGCAGGGCCTATTGTAAGTGCCACTAACGAAGCGTTTTTGGCGGCCTTTAACATGCACTTGGTTTGCAACCATATTTTAGCAAAAGCAGTACACACGGGTATGCAGCGCGCAGGTTATGGCCGCATCATCAACGTTATTTCTACTTCTGTAAAACAGCCGTTAAATGGCTTGGGCGTTTCCAACACCATCCGCGGCGCGGTGGCCAATTGGGCCAAAACAATGGCCAACGAGCTGGGCCAATACGGCATTACAGTCAACAACGTTTTGCCTGGCGCGACCAACACCGCCCGCCTACAAAACATCATTGCCAACAAGGCAAAAAAACAAGACAGTACCGAAGAAGCCGTCTCCCAACAAATGCAAAGCATAGTGCCCGCACAGCGGTTTGCCCAAGCGCAAGAAGTTGCCAATGCCATCGCATTTTTGGCCTCACCTGCGGCAGGTTACATCAATGGCATAAACCTACCCGTGGACGGAGGACGTACAAAATCCTTGTAAAGGTATA
>CAYUZF010000060.1:16769-18253 GCA_964449615.1 uncultured Aureispira sp. | reverse complement strand
TCGACTTGCGCCATGTGCCCCCTACTACCTTGTGCCTAATGAAAATCAACTTATTGCTTGATCAACAACATAGTGTTGCCCGACCAAGAATTGTGGGTAGAATTCACCACCAGAGCTCTCAAACCTTTGGTAGCAAACAAATCCTTTTCATATTGCGTTTTTAGGCGCAACGTAATTTTATCAAAACTACTGTTGTCGTGATAAACCGTGATTTCGCTGTTGCTATAATCCTCAATATTGGCATACGTATCGGGATCTTTAATTACAATACGAGCGTTGTCTTCTTCAAAAAAGTGGCCTAAAATCCAGATGCAATTTTTATCGGCACAGCCTGACCCAGCATTGATAATATAAGCGGGTACACGGTATTTTTCTGGAAAATTCATACTAAAATGTCCCTTTAAGCCTTTGTCTATCGGCCACTGGTAGATGGTTCTTATTCTCAAATTGTTGTTGATGCTCTCTCTTATAATGTCTTCAAAAGTATCGGGATCATCGTAGTGCGTCTCTTGAATAATAACGTTTTTGTGTTGCTCGTTGTGCGCAATCAACACGTCGCTGATGTCCTTCAATTCTACCGAAAAATCATCGCTGTAAATATCCAATGCATACTCCAACGGCAGCGGTATATTGGTGCTTTTTAAGTTGGTAATGTAGTCGCTCAATCGAGTTTTGTTGTAGGCCAAGGTAAAACCAACCGTATTGACGTTTCCAAAAACGACGTTGTAATCTCTCCACAAACGTCTCACGTAAGCTTCTGACTCGCCACGCGTAATGCCTCCCATTTCACCGCCCAAATCATAGGTGACTCGAATGTTGGAATTGGCCAATTGGCTGTTTACGGCATTGACAGTTTTAACGATGAAATTCCAGTTCTGCTGGTAGGTGGTTTCTTCCCAACCGTTGGTCCAAGATTTGGGATTGGACAACCATTGCTGCATAAATCGAACGCAAATTTCGTTGTACCCTTGTGCTTTGATGTCGTTGATTAAATTTTGAAGGTTTTGTTTGTGCTGTGCACTCATGTCTCCCCCGTTGATCTTAACCAAATGCTTTGTTCTAGTACCTGTTATATTGCTGCTGTAAACAGAATACCAAAGTGGAAGCGCAATTTTTCGCTGTCCGCTGTCGTACATTTTTTTGAGTTGGGCTTGTACCGTAGTAGGATCCAAATGATAATCCCCTATGGTCAATTGGAGATTTTGCGCGTTCCAAGCCCCTCCGTTTAGATAATTTTGAACGTTGTAAGTCGGATAGTTAGAGCCACCGATTTCAAATTTTCTACCGTTGGTAGTCGTGCTGTTCTTGGCTTGAGGCTCTACCACCGTTTCCATGGTCGAAGTACGATTGTCCTGTTGTTGTACGTCGTCTTTTCTACAAGCGACAACAGTCAATAGCATCAATACAATACCGCCTATTCTACTCCTTGTCATAATAATTGAGGTGTTTATAGATTAATTTTTAAAACAATTGGAATAACGGCG
>CAYUZF010000060.1:12020-16723 GCA_964449615.1 uncultured Aureispira sp. | reverse complement strand
TAATGTCTTTCTCGAAAAGAAAGCATATTTTAGAATTCAATTTTAGAGTTTAAATTATGGACGCAGCCATGCGCAATAATTAGCGGATTGGTGGGTCTCTTATTTGCAAAAAGCTGACAATAGAACATCTAATAGAGCTCTCAGAAAATCACCGCACAATCATCAACGGACAGGTCAACTGGTGCAACAAATGCCGCGTGGTGCTTAAGCGAAACAACCGCTCAAAGAAATTTTTGGGTGGACTATAAGCCATTAGCAAGTCAATAGGGTTATTTTTCAGGAAAGACTGCACTCCTGCCTGAACGGTGTTGCCGCGCAGTTCGTGGTATTTGACAGCGGTTTGGTTGGGCAACAACTCCATCAGTTTTACCACGTCGTTCGTTTCCGCTTTTTCGCGTTGGTAAACGTGTACCAAATGCAACAACGCTTCAAAAAAATCTGCTACATCTACCGCTACTTGTACCCGATTCATGTTTTCTTTAGAAAAATCAGTCGCATAAGCCACTTCCTTTATGGAACGAAATTTCACCTTTTCGGGCAATACTAAAATTGGGCAAGTGGTCGTAGAGCCTACAGAGGTCGTCACACTGCCAAACATGGTTTCCAAAAGGTTGTGTTCGCCTTTGGTCGGCATGACAATTAAATCTATTTGGTGCTTTTCGCTAAACGTTACAATTTCATCTTCTGCCATCCCCACCGCTACATGGGCGTGTATGTCCAACCCTTCGGCCAGTTTATGCTGTCCTGATTTTTGCAAATGCGCAAAACTCCCCAGTTTAAAATGCGTAACTTTTTTGCGCTCCTCGATCATTTTGTAAGCAATGGCATCCGTCACGGGAACGCCCAAATCTATTCGGTAAACATGCAGTACGTGTACACTTGCTTGGAGTTGCCGTGCCAATTGCAAGCAATAGCGGTAGCCCAATACAGAGCGTTCAGAAAAATCAGTAGGGTATAATATCTTTTTAATTGGCTTCATAATCGGTATGTGTTTATAATCAACGAAGTCGTTTGGTGTTCTTTTAAGTAGTCCCTCAACTAAAGCGTAGCGCTCATGAACGAAGGGAACTAAAAGTTCTCGCATTAAAAAGCGTCTATTTTTACCTATTCCAGCGTTGAAAATACGCGCTTTAGCTCCCTACGGTCGTGAGGCCGCTTCGCTAAGTTAGCCCGCTAAAGCGGTGTAAAAGACCGCTAGCGGTTCACTCCGTCAAATGTACTTTGGTACATTTGTCCTTCGGATGCACTCGTTCATGCCTCGAACTAGAAAAAAATACCTCACTTTTTATTACACGGTTTCTTTTGTGTGACTACTTATTAAGATAACACAATTCGTTTATCATAGTTAACGATTGCGAAATTGATTTAGATAGTCCCCAAAAATGACGGTTATCATCCAGCCAAATGACTTACCTCCCTTTTTTCTTTTTGTACAATACCGATATTTGTAGTACAAGCTCTAAAAGAGATTTCGTCATTCAATAATGACAAACACCATAAACCACCAATATTATGAAACAGTTCACAGCATTAATCATCTTGTTATTGGTCCTTGCCAATGGATTGGCTGGACAGACTCAAAAAACATTGGTAAAAACAATGGCCCTCACGCCTGTAACCGAAAGCTTGGCGTTTAATTTACCCGCCACTGTAGAGGTTAAAGAATGGGACGAGCCTACGCTGCGGTTGGTGACTACCGTAACGGCCGATGTAGAAACCAATGTACTCCAAGCGTTGGCGGCAGCTGGTCGGTACGATTACGATAGAACCACCCAACTAACGACAGGCGTTACAGTTATTACCATGCCTAAAAAAGCCATCGAAGTAACCATTGGCGGCCAACTTCTACAAGATGAGCTACAGGTATTAATTTACGTTCCAAGAGGGGTAAACTACGAAATAGTTAAAGGCAACGAAGTATTGTTGGTTCAGTAGTCGCCTACTATGATCATAAAAAGAAAATAAGTTCCGTTTGTTTTGATTTGTGTTGAGTATAAATAGAAGGTTTCGCAGCGTTGTACAAAGTTTTGTGCAACGCTGTTTTTTATTATCTTGCAAAGCAGTTGTTTAGTTTTAATAATCACCAACCAAGCACTATGGAAGCCGACCAATCTGCTGCCGAACGCAGCCGCCCCGCACAAGCACTCCCCTATTTGTCTGTTCTACCCATGACCGAACAATACTTGGACTTATCCATTTTGGAGCGCGTTCAACCGGGCTTGCCCCAACAGCTAGTAGAGCAATTGCTGCGCAGTGAGCGCGAGGTTGTAATGCACGTACCGTTGGGCATAGAAAACAACACGCCCGCCGAGCAAATCAGTCAACTCAAAGCCCTACAACGCAGCTTTAGAGGGTTTCACCGACAAGCGCAAGGGCTCTCCATTGGTTTTCCGCTGCTACTCATCGAAGACGAGGACTTGGGCAAACCCGTTTCGGCACCGCTTTTTGTTTGGAAAGTGGCTCTTAAAGAAATTACGGGCAGCAACAAAGCTTGGACGATTGTTCCACTCAACGGCAACCGCGGCTACCTCAACCCCTTGATTAAAAACTACTTGGAAGCGCGCTTTGATTTTCGTTGGGAAGAAAGCATCGGTCTCCTTGACGCGGTAGACGCAACGGTCGTCCAACAAACCCTGGCGCATTTAGAAGCATTGGCAGCTTTGCAACCAAGTACCAGCACGGCCTTAGTTCCCAGCCCACGCTTAGAACAGGCGCCCTTAAACAGCAGCAGTTATAGTCTTATTCTGGGGCAATTTGAACCCATCACGGTACAGGACAATAAAAAACTGCCCAAAAATTTACAGACCAAACAGCGTCGCGAATGGCTCAATCGCTTGCCTGCCCTGCCCATCAACCACGACCAACAGCAGTGGCTGTCTACCATTTTTGACGATCACCACATAGTAGTAGAAGGAGCTGCCAATACGGGTAAAACCCATGCTATAGCCGCCGCTTTGCCCAGTCTTTTGGCCGATCAAGGTTCCGTGTTAATTGTCTCTCCGCAACCCTCTACGTTCAACGATTTGTACCACCATTTGGAACAGTTGGGCTTGCTGCAAGTGGGTTTGCTGAATTTGCAAGATGAAGTAATGGACAAAGAGCGTTTGATGGCTTATTTGGAGCGCCTCCCCAAGCATACGCGCAGCGTCCCTAATTTTGATGAAGCGGCGTACAGCGAGCAATTGGATGCTTACCGCGAATTAAAGCAGCAGTTGGTAGCGGCCCACCAGAGTTTGCACCAACCGCTGTTGTACGACTGGGATTGGTTGGAGGTATTGGGCAACAGCCTACTCCACCATCAACAGCAACACCGACAACTGTTGTGGCGCTTTTTGAAAGCAGAAGATTTTGACTTAGAAGCTGCTGAATTGGACGCTATTGTAAAGGATTTAAAGGCACATTATCCCTTATTTCAACCACTCGATGCGCTCAAACATGCCTTTAATGCGCTGGACGGACGCTTTTTTACAGACAACAGCCAACTGGACAAAACGCGGGAAGAGGCGCGGCGCTTGGTGCAATTGTATCGACAGCGCAGCCAACGTTTGTACGACCGCTATTTGATTTTTGCAGGCGAATACGCCGAGTTGTTGCAGTTGCGTTACCGCAATTTTGCCACCCGCATGGAGCAGCAAATGGACAAAATAGAAAGTCATTTACACCTCTACAAACGCCTTTACGGCGAAGCTTTTGATAAACAGAGCAGTTTTCAAGATGCGAAGTTGAAGGTGTTGAGTATTTTTTCTAGAAAACACCAAGCCATTCGCATTGCTAAAGCGCAGCTGCTCCGCGATTACCAACAACTAAAAGAAGACTATACCCAAAGCAACTACTTAGAAGCACCTTTCCCAGATATCAAAGAAGAATTGCATTTGGCGGATGTAGCCGTTAAGTTGGAAGAAGTGCGTCGAGCGCTAAAAAGCTGGCAAGCACAGGTTCCACAATTGGTACAAAGTTCTACCAAAGACCTGAGTCCCGACAGCGACTTCCCCAAAAATTTTCAAGAACAATTGGCCGTTTTAGAAGAGAATTATACGGATCTTATTGCCGAAATTAATACCGATCAATTGCTCTTGCGCCCGCTGGAAAGCCAAGCGATTTTGCTGGCCGATAAAGAAGGGTTCTTATTGCAACTATTGCTACAATTACAAAAATTAGAACACCACTGGGACGACTGGACGGCTTATTATCGTTGGCGGCGCTCTTGGCGCAGCTTGACGCAACGCAGCCAAAAAGTTATTCAAGCGCTGGTCAAGGCGGGTGCCAAAGACTGGCCAACGTACTTCAAAAGTTGGTATTACCACCAAGTATTGCTGGCGCATTACTCGGCAGATTTGCCCAATTCAACCAGCAACCAGCCCCTTCCTTTTGAGGAGTTGCAACAACGCCTAGCCGACCTACAGCCGCGCTTAGTTCAAAAGGCTATTTCAGTGACCAAAGACCGCCAACGCGCACAAATCAAACGCATCAAACGCGAGAAAGATTTGGCGCTGACTAGAGCGCGTAGCATCTTTAAAAACAAAAAAATAAATAATTGAAAAGTCTCTCAATCAGTTCCTTTCCTTTCTTACCCTTTCTCATGTTGATATATAGAAACAGTGAGTTCCACACACAACGCAGCTGCCATGTATGAAAGTCCAGGCCTAGTAACAGTACATTGTTGATCAAGGGTTCTGTCAGTCATCGACTATTAGAGAAAAGGA
>CAYUZF010000060.1:11090-12010 GCA_964449615.1 uncultured Aureispira sp. | reverse complement strand
AAAAACAAAAAAATAAAAGACGCTTTGGAGTGGATTGGCTTGGAACACATCGGACAGGTGTTTCCCGTTGTATTTGCCAGTCCCGAAATGGCGGCGCAGCTGGTCGGTGCCAAAATAGCGGCGTTTGATTGGGTGGTATTGGACAATGCCCACGATTTGCCCCAACAATTGGGCGTGCAAATTTTGCAATTGGGCAACCAGCAGTTGGTTTTTGGACGGCCTCTGGAAGCAGAAGCGCCGCGCTTGGACTCCAATGCGTTGGCTTGGATGCTGGAGCAAAAAGGCCGCCAGCACTTACAGTTCAACCGCGTTCATTCCAAAGACAGCGCTGCGCCTGCCCGTTTAGACAGCAGCCAAACGCCCGACACCCATGCTTTCCACCAGCTGTTGCAACAAACCTTAGCGCCCTACATCGAGGCCAAGCGGTTGGAATTTCAGGTTTCTGTAGAAGGAGTATTGGTAGATTTGTTGGTGCAGCCGCTCGCTCCACAGATGGGCAAAGGCTTGGCGGTTATCATAGATGGAGGCTTGTTGCACCAAGCGCCCTACGATTTTCAACTGGCCGTGCAGCGGCAGCAGATTTTGAAACAGCAAGGTTACTCCTTGTATTACTTGTGGTCGGTGGATTGGTGGCAGGATGACCAACAAGCGGTAGAGCAATTATTGGCGCAAATTTTGGCCTTCGATCAGCAACAGGTAGTGTTGGATGAAGAAGAATAGAGTTTGCTAATTTAAAAAGTTTGCTAATTTAAGAATCTTTGCTGCGTATGATGTAATCCAATTTTTTGGGGGAGTACTGCGTAAAGCGCACATAGTCGGGTTTGTTTTGCAATTGTACGCGGATGGTGCGCTCTTGCGAGACTTCTATTTTAGAAAAATCGACTATGGCTTTAAAATTCTCACTAGACAAACGATCGTAG
>CAYUZF010000060.1:8523-11072 GCA_964449615.1 uncultured Aureispira sp. | reverse complement strand
CACTTCCATCCGTTTTTCAGTCAGTTCTTCTACCGCGGCAATGCACTGCACCTTTTCTACCGAAAACTGTAAATTGGCGGTAGGGTGGTCGGCCAAAGGCAGAGCGATGTTGAGGTCACTAGAAATGGGCTGCGAAGGAAATAACACCGCTGTTTTCCAAGATTGAATGTCCCGAACCACTGAAGCAGGGCCTGTGATTTCTACCATTTTTGGCGATATGCCAATGGTATCGTCTACAAATTGGTGCAGGGGCGCCAACTTAACTTGTTCGTCTAGTAAAATGGGTACGGTTTTGCGGGCAACAGGCTCTATTTGTAGGCGAATGGTTTCGGGTTGAATGCTGATGGGCGAGAGTTTGGACAACACCCTAGAAATCCGCGAGTTCCAACTGCTGGTATTTACAATGCGTTGGTCGTTTTGCGCGACGGGTACAGTCAACACGCGCTCTTTATTCCCGAAGGCCAAGCGCAGCAATTCCCAACCTGTACCCCGCACGGTTACTTCTAGCTGTTGCACGGCTGGATAGGTAAACGCCTTATCTTCAGGCATTTCGTATTCTATTTGTACTAAGGCAACATCTTGATAGATGTAAGATAATTTGGTAATCAACCAAAAGATAAATGCCAGTACAATACAGAACCCCAGTACGCTTCGGTCGCTTCTAAAAAACGACCGAAGCGTTGATTCATTAAGCTTTTTTGGCGGGGGATTTTGGGGAGGCTTCTCCATAAGCGGCGGTGGTTGCATCTTGAGAAATGGCACTCCGTTGTGCAGTGATAACGGTTTTTGGAGCAATTAAAATAGTAACGGTTCCGTCTTCTTCTATAGAAGCAATGGTGCCGTGTATGCCACCAATCGTTACGACTTTGTTGCCTTTTTTTAAGTTATCCGTAAATGCTTTTTGTTCTTTTTGTTCTTTGATTTGCGGACGAATCATAAAAAAATAAAAAATGCCTATTCCGATGGCCATTGTTGGCAACAAATAAGGGTTAGCGCCTGCATTGGCCGCGTTGTCAGGAGTAGCGGCTTGCCATAAGAAAAATAGGTTGCTTATCATGTTGTTGATCATTATTAAAAGGTCTGTTCTAAAAATCTAGCGAAGCGCTAAAGATACATAGAAGTTGTCTAAAAAGTGGCGTTTACGCTTCCAAAGCCATTGCCAAGTCCAAATCTTTCCAATGGAAAGCAATGCGGGCGGGGGTCAACCCCGTAGGAAGATGCTCTGTTGCAGTGGTAGAAAGCAGCGAAAAATCGGCTCCATGTTCCAAAAGCACCTGTGCCATTTCAGGCGTTCCTCCCATATCCGCTAGATAGTGGGCGGGCGTCCAGCCACGCTCGTCGGTGGCATTGATGGCCGCATTGCCGTAGGCGTTGAGATAAGCCGTTAAGCCATCTATTCGCTGGCTGGCTGCCACTTGGTGCAATTCTGTAACGCCCTGCCAAGGGTTGGCTTCAGGCTTGGCGCCTGCTTTTTTAAGAGCGGTTATCAACTGTCCAACACCAGCGTAGGCTCCCAAACGCAAGGGCGTAAGACCGCGTGTATCCGCTTGGTTGACTGGGCTGTTTGCTTTAAGCAATAGTTTGGTGGTTTCCAGCGCATCCAAATAGTTGAGGTGTTCGGTAGGCCCCCAGGGAGCCAGAGCCAATTCTCGTTGCGCCCGCAAGGAAAGCAACTGCCCCAATTTGGGGGCATATTTGTTGTATTGGGCTTGGTAGCGCAAAGCGCCCTGTTGCAGGTAATACCGCGCTGTTTGTCCCTTGTCGTCTTTCGCTTCGTGTTGCCAATCGCTGCCACGGCTGGTCTGCACGTTCCACAAGGACAACAGCAAAGCGGTTTGTTGCTGCTCGTTTTGCGCATCGCAGCGGGCTCCCGCTTGGAGTAGGGTTCTGACGGCTCCTTTGCTCCCCAGGGCGCTGGCTGTTAGCAAAGGTGTGCTGCCATCTGAGCTGCGGGCTTCCAAGTCGCAACCTGCTTTTAGTAATGCCAAGCAAGTAGCCGCGTAATTGCCTGCGGCAGCCAAATGCAAGGCCGTACCGCCCGATTGGTTGCGCTGTTCCTTGTTCGCGCCTGCCTTTATCAAGCGATTGCAGACAGCGGTACGCCCTTCACTAGCGGCCAAGTGCAACGGATAAAGTCCCGTTTGGTCTGACTCATTAATGGTTGCTCCAGCGCGCAGCAGCGCTTCGACAACAGCGGTATAGCCCCAATAGGCTGCACTGTGCAGGGCTTTGGAATGCTCGCCTTGTGCATTAGGGTTGGCGCCCTGCTTAAGCAAAGCGCGAACCCGTGTAGCGTTGTTTTGATCCACCGCTTCCAATAGCGGCAGCGTTAACTGTTCGTTCATTTGATCTGTTCCTTGACTGGACAGGCGGTTGGCCGCTCTAACTGTTTCTCTTTTCCTTGTTTTCCAGCTCTTTTTTCTCCGTTTCTGGGTTCACTTCTACGCCACCGACAACGCGAATGACTGTTTTATTGGGCAGTGTATTGGCAGAAATGGTCACTTTTTTGTTTTGCTCGCCGTGCTTGCCTGTACTGTTAAATTTAACGG
>CAYUZF010000060.1:1967-8448 GCA_964449615.1 uncultured Aureispira sp. | reverse complement strand
TTTAACGGCAATTTCTCCTTTCTGACCTGGTGCAATCGGATCGCGGGGCCAAACGGGAACGGTACACCCACAACTTCCTTTAGCGTTGCTAATTACCAACGGATTTTTACCCGTATTGGTGAATTTGAAAACATGTTCTACCACATCTCCCTCTACGATATCGCCAAAATCAAATACTTCTTCGTCAAACGTAATTTGAGCCGCTTCGTCGGGAGAGATGACTTCATTGGCCGTAACGGGGTTGTTCATCAAACTAGAGTTGGAAAACCCGCCCGTTGTTTTTACATCTTCCGCAGCCATTACCGTAGCGGCTTGCTCCGCCTCACTGGACTGGCAACTGGTCAATACAACTAGAAAAAGGGTGCTGATCCAAAATAGGTTTTTCATGTTTGTTGTTTGTTTTTTATTTTTGATAAAATTCTTAGGTGCTTATATGCGTTATCAACAATTGTGCTATACTTTTAGAATGCGTTAACTTGTCTTAGCCTACTTAAACGCTTTTAATCCGCTGTTGGTTTTGTAGTTTTTATAGAGCAGTTGTACTCATAAAGAATGGAGGTTGCGAACATCAAATTTTGGTATTTTTATTGAGCTGCATTCATCAACACTACAAGGCCTACACCAAGCGCTAAATTATCTTTGTTGACTAGAAGCGACTTGCGGTATTCGGCTTGTAGTTGCAACGCAAACTGTGGAGAAACATGAACATTGAACCCCAAGCCCATAGGCAGTTGTAGGTCTGTACTAATTTCGCGCAAGCTCATGTGTACCAAACCCAGGCCCACAAAAAGGTAAGGCCGCAGCACAAAATTCTCGGGCAACAAATAACCGTTGGCAAATTTGTACTGCCCAATTAAATCGCCACTGACAAACAATTCATTGCGCAAACGGCGCTGACAAGGTTGGCAACTGGTATCGCTGGGTTCAAAAACCTCGTGGTGGGCATCTATGCTTCCAAGCCGCAGCACAGCACCCACATTAAAAGAGGCATTGATGGCCCGCTGGTAACCTATTCCAGCCGCATAGTTGATGTCGTTGGGATATAAAAAGCGCCCTTCGTTGGAACCTCGATAGATAGGATCTAAACTGTTGTAGTCCGTCCATAAATACTGAAATTGAAAGGCATTAGGCCGCGTTGTTGTTTGCGCCAGTGTTTTTGCCGAAAGGCCAACAATGAGTATTGTTATAAAGAAAAAGAAACGAGTCATACGATGAAAAGTAAGTGAGCGAGAAGATACCATATAAGAGGCCTCTCCTGTTAATTTTCCTTCAATCCACGTCCTTCTTTGTTGATTAAACCTTTGCTGTCCAGATCTTTCATTAGACGGTCCAGAATACCGTTAATAAAGCGTTTACTTTTATCGGTGCTGTAATCTTTGGCCAAGCCTACGTATTCGTTGATCGTCACTTTGGTCGGAATGGATTCGAAATACAAAAATTCACAAATTCCCAGCTTGAGCAACAACATGTCCATTATAGCTACGCGGTCTTCCTTCCAATTGTTGAGCTTTTCAACAATCATTTCTTGTAATTCTTTGTCGTGGCGGATGGCTTTGTACAACAGTTCTTTGCCAAAATCGTGTACAAATTCTTGGTTGGGGTACTGCTCTTTGTAAAAATCTTCGTCTTCGGGCAGCGCTCGTAAAGAGCGTTTAACCGCTCCAAAAATTAACGATTGGTCATCGGCGTAAGTTGGTGAAATATCTTCTAAATGATCTAAGAACAATTCTTCTTCCAACATGGCTTTGTAGAGGTTAACCAAGCAGTATTGGTGTTCTCGCAGCGGCACTTCTTGCATTTCTATGTACGACTTGTGGTAGTCGGATTTAGAAAATTTCTGGTACAAGGTGCGCACGAGGTCTTCATCGACCAGGTTGCTCAATTTTTCGCGGCGCAGACGCGCATGAAGATCTTCATTGTCGCGCAGTGCTACCAGCACTGGATTTTCGTACAATTTGAGCGTAGCTTTTTTGTCTTCTTCGGTGGGAACGAATTTTCTGGACTTGATGTCGAAATCCGTCTTCGAATAGTCGGCTACTTTTACCAAATACAACATATTGAGCAAGTACAAACGGTAGCTTTCTTGTACAGCTCTTAGATAACTCTTTTCAGCGGTAGCTGTACTCGTATTTTCACTTTGTGAATAAGCGTACAACGATTGTAAAGCTTTAATACGAATGTTGTGGCGACTGAGCATAACAGATACTTAACGGTGATTAGAAGAACTTTTATCTGGGGGGTGTTAATGATAGGGCAAAGATACAAAAAGTTTATCAATGCTTTGTTATTGGAGGCTTAATTTATAGCGCTAAAATGTTGTGTTTTTTGGTTTGTAGAGAATGCTGTATCTTGGGCAGCGGATAGCTATCCGCTTGGGGGCAGATCGAGGCGGGTCGACTATATTTCTATGGCCAAAAAAGGAACGTGCAAAGAAGCGAATTGACCGCATTATAACAAGAACGATGAGCATACCAACAGAACTAATGTACGAAGGAGCGTTTACCATTCGCACCTCAGAAGTGACCCGACACCGCCAAGCGACGGCAACGGCCCTCATTCATTTGATGCAGGAAGCTGCCCTGCAAAATGTATTGGAATTAAACGTCTCGGCTTGGGACATGCGCCAACAGCAAATTTCTTGGGTGTTGATGCGCAAGCATTTGGACATAGTACGCTTGCCGAGGTTGGGAGAAACCATTACCATACAAACCTACCCTGCTGGTTTCGACAAGGTGTTGACCTACCGCGATTACAAGGTTTTTGATGCGGCGCGCAATTTGATCGCTAGTTCGGCCTCTACTTGGCTGTTGATGCACACGGTAAAGCGCCGCATTGCCCGCATTCCAGAAGAAATTCGGGCAAGGGGACAGTTTGACACCTCCGCTTGTTTGCCGCATGCACGCAACAAATTGCCCGATTTGGAACGCGTAGATCTCAGTCAAGATTTTGTGGTGCATTGGCACGATATGGACTTTAACGAACACCTCAACAACGTCCGTTACATGCAGTGGATTTTTGAAACGGTAGAGGGCTATACCGAACATCGTCAACAGCTCTTAAATCTTGACATTATTTATAAACAAGAGTGCCATTGGAAAGACATTGTACGCGTAAAAACACAACAACTTAGCAATGAACACTATAGACATCAATTAATTCGCCTATCGGATGAAGAAGAAATTGCGCGTTGTGAAACGACGTGGACAAAACGCCTAGATTGAGACAGCAATTAACCCACAAACATCACAATAAAATAAATTTAACCGTTTGGTTGTTTTCTTAACAAAGAGTTAATATTGGAATACTATAAAATTTAAAATGAGATGCTACTTTTGCGCCCATTAGGAGGCATTGAGCCTTATGAGTTTAAAACTAACGTTTCATCAAATTTCGATTCAAACCAATGAAGTATTTATTTTCATTTACACTTCTTTTTCTTACGGCTACCCTAGCTTGGAGCCAAGGAGCTATCAAAGGTAGATTGATTGACGCGACCAACAACGAAGGTCTAATCAGCGCTACGGTTATGGTTCAAGGCACTACACCAACTTTGGGTGCTACAACGGATTTCGACGGCAACTTTGTTTTACGCAATGTTCCCGAAGGAGAGCAAACGATTATTGTTTCTTACTTGGGCTACGAGTCTACAGAAAAAACGGTTACGGTGCGTTCTAGCCAGACGGTAGAAGCGGGCGAGATTGCGGTTCCTCTTTCTTCGGTAGGACTCAAAGAGGTAGAAGTAGTCGCTGCCATCGCTATTGATCGCCAAACACCCGTGGCGGTTTCGTCGGTCAACGCCGAGCAGATCGAAAAAAAATTGGGCAACCAAGAATTTCCTGAGATTTTGCGCAGTACGCCTTCTGTTTATGTTACAAAACAAGGCGGTGGTTTCGGTGATTCTCGCATCAACATCCGCGGATTTGACCAACGCAACATTGCTGTAATGATCAATGGTATTCCTGTCAACGACATGGAGAACGGTTGGGTTTACTGGTCCAACTGGGCAGGTTTGAGCGAAGTGACGCGTACCATGCAAGTACAGCGCGGTTTGGGGGCTTCTCGTTTGGCCATCTCTTCGGTAGGTGGTACCATTAATATTATTACTAAAACGACCGACCAAAGAGCGGGTGGTTCTGCTACGGTAGCTTATGGCAACGACAACTGGTTGCGCGGTGCTTTGACGTTGTCTACTGGTAAAATTAAAGGCGATTGGGCCTTTACGTTCTCTGGTGCCTATACGCGTGGAGACGGCTACATTGACGCCACACAATTCGAGGGTGGTTCTTACTTCGCTTCTATTTCTAAAGGTTTTGGCGAGAAGCATCAATTGGTCTTAACAGCTTTTGGCGCTGCACAGCAGCACGGACAACGCACGTTTCGCGAAAGCTTGATCACTTACGATAGTGTTTACAACTTGCGTTACAACTCCGATTGGGGCTACCGCGACGGCGAAGTATACAACATTCGCAAAAACTTTTATCACAAACCTCAAATTGCACTCAACCACTACTGGGGAATGAGCGATAAAGTAACTCTGGCGACTTCTGCTTACGTTTCCTTCGGGCGCGGAGGGGGAACAGGTGACCGTGGTTCTATTGCTGGTCGTGGAACTTGGGGTTACCGCGACGAGAACGGCTTGGTTCGTGTAGACGATATCATTCGTTGGAACAGAGGCGAAGAAGATTTGAACGGCAACCCTGCCAAACCAATGACCTCCCAGTATGGTGCGGTAGCAGGCGAGCGCGCTGGTTTGATTCGCCGCGCATCTATGAACTCCCACGATTGGTACGGTATCTTGTCTAATTTAACGGCTGAAGTTTCTGAGCAATTTACGGTTTCTGGTGGGGTGGATATCCGCTACTACCGCGGCCAACACTACCGCCGCATCGATGATTTGTTGGGCAACGATTACTGGTTGGATTCTAGAGATGTCAACGCACAAGATGATATGGTAGATTTGGATGGTGATGGTACCATTACTAATAGAGAAACAGGCGCCTTGAAACAAGAAGGCGATAAAATCCACTACCACAACGATGGTTTGGTTTGGTGGCAAGGAGTATTCGGCCAAGTAGAGTACGTCAGTGACTTTGGTTTGAGTGCGTTCGTCAACGGTGCTGTTTCTAACACAGGCTACACCCGCGTGGATTACTTCAATTATACCCCCGATGAGCAACGCTCTGAAAGCCTAAACTTCTTGGGGTATACGGTAAAAGGTGGTGCAAATTACAACATCACTAAAAACCACAACGTATTTTTCAACACAGGTTATTTTTCTAGAGCACCTATTTTTGACGTGGTGTTCCCTACCTTTGACAACAATGCCAACGAAGGCGCTGCCAACGAAGATGTATTTGGTGTAGAATTGGGTTACGGATTGCGTTATTCTAAAGTAGCGGTAAACCTAAACGGTTACCACACGCGCTGGATCAACAAAACGTTCTTTAGAAGAGTGACGGATGCACAAGGCAACGATTTTACAGCTAACTTGACTGGATTAAACGCTGTTCACCAGGGATTGGAATTGGATTTCAAAGCACAACCAGTAAAAGGGTTGGCGGTTCGTGGTATGGTTTCTTTGGGTGACTGGAGATGGTCTAACAACGTAGATGCTTTGGTAAGCGATGACGACAACGTAGTAGTAGATACCATTCGCGTATTTGCAGACGGCTTGAAAGTAGGCGATGCCGCACAAACAACGGCTTCTATTGGTGTTGAATACACTTTACCTTTCGGTTTGAGCTTCGATTTGGACTACTGGCACGGCTGGGAGTTGTACACCAACTTCGATCCTACTTCCAGATCAACTTCTTCTGATGCTGGTTTGCAGGCATTGCGTTTGCCCAGCTATGGTTTGTTGGATGGTGGTTTGACGTACACCATTAAGTTGAAAAAGACAACGTTGAAATTGCGTTTCAACATGAACAACATTTTGGATACTAAATACATTGCGGAAGCCAACGATTATTACAATCCCAACGAAAGCTACGAAACCATGCTTCAAAACGCACGCGGTTTCTACGGTTTCGGTCGTACTTGGAACGTGAGCTTGAAGTTCAGCTTCTAACTAATAACAAATAATAGACAACCGTTGTTCTAAGCGGCTGGTTATTTATACCGCAGACAGCGCTGCCCTAATCGGGTGGCGCTGTTTTTATTATTTTATTGTAAAAATAGCTTTGTTTAATCCAGTTTTCTTCCTACTTTCAACCCTATACTAACGCCTCTATATAAACATATCAATCTCAAACTATTTTAGTACATCAACAAAACCATTAGACGTGCACAATCAAATTCAACACTCCCCAGTGTTAGCCCTGATTTCTCGTTTTATCCGCTTGTTCAAACGCAAGAAACAGGAACAACTGAAGCAAAACATAAATCTTCCTATTCAACAACAAGCAACTTTTAAGACAGAACAAACAAAACCTGCTTACGAAGAGGTTTACTAAAAAAACAGCCAATATCGAGCGCTTCGGTA
>CAYUZF010000060.1:0-1957 GCA_964449615.1 uncultured Aureispira sp. | reverse complement strand
AAAACGCTATTTTTTATTTCGCCTAGCTAATAAGCGAGAAAGCGACACGGGCGTAATTCCCAAATAAGAAGCCAAGTGTTTTTGAGGAACGCGCTGCAACAATTCGGGTTGTTCCTGCGCCAGCCACTCATAACGATCGTTCGCCGTCCCCACCAAAAAAGTTTCTAACCGACGCGATATTTTAACCAAGTAATCTTGTAAAAATTGGTTGCGCAGCCGCTCAATGCGCGGGTAGTCTTGTGCCAAACGCACCAAGTCGCGATAGTTAAAAACCAGCGCTGTACTCGGTTCCAAAAATTCTACAATTTGGCTGCTTTCTGTATGGTATAAAATCAAATCTTGGGTAGATGCCACTTCCCCCTCTTTGGCAAAATCCAAAGAAATCTCTTCACCCGAAGGTTTGATGCGATAGCTGCGCGCCAAGCCTTTTTCTATAATCCCCACCTTTTTGCGGTTGCTACCAATGTCAATAAACAGTGCCCCTGCGTCGTAATTTCTAGGGGTAGCAATGGTGTGTATGGCTTCCACATCCGCTGGCTCCAAATCAAACCGCTCAAAAAAGTTTTTTATATTGCTCATAGTTAAAATTCTCTCTGTAGAATAACGGACGTTCTAGGTAATGGCTGCCCACTGCGCTTGTGTGGCGGTTTGCAATGCAGCTGGAGACAGCCCCACCAACAAACCTCGAATACCTGCATTAACATACAAAGAATCCAGCAGTTGTCCAGATTCATCCACATATATGGGATATTTTTTTTTCATGCCTATGGGCGAACAGCCGCCACGAATATAGCCCGTAGCCGCTTGCAATTGTTTGACAGGTAGCAACGCTACTTTCTTATTGCCACTAACAACCGCCGCTTTTTTAAGATCCAGTTGTCGACCTCCTGCCACCACCGTTACAAAAATGCCCGATCGATCCCCTTTTAATACCAGTGTTTTATAAATAGACGCTACCGATAACGCATTGGTTTTGGCAAGGTGTACAACATCCAAATTTTCTGGCTGATAAACGTATGCTATTGTGGTATAGGGCAATTTTTTTTGTTCTAATAAACGAATGGCATTGGTCTTTTTCATAATTCTGGTAGTTCAGCAATTGCTTTGAGCGGTTTGTATCTTTTTCTAGTGACAACTAACAGTAGATAAGAACTTCAACAACAAAATCACAATTTGTTTCACGCACAATACCCTCCTCTTCTCCATCCTAATCTCAATAAGTGGAGTTCTTTTTATAATGCCTTAATATTCTACTAAAAAATTCTAGGTAAATTTTAGGTTAAGAAACTACTATTAGACCATATTTAAAACGGTTTTAGCCCCTCCGCCCCACTTTTTACACTTAACAAGCACTGTAATTACTTTTTTGGTTTGTTTTTTCAGAATATTTGATATATATTGTGTGGAATCATTAGTGCGTCTGGCAGTTTATTTTGCTTTTTGTCAGATATAAACAGAAAACTATGCACTGATAACCCTGTATACACTATTTATCTCTTTTTAAAATGCAGTGTTTTTTCTATATGGCACTATTTCTAACCAAATGAATCTATTCCAATTATGGCAGTTTCTGAAGCAGTAATACAAAGACTCGAAGAGCTAAAAGCAAACATTCAAGCTTTTTTGAATCTCCACAAGAATCCTTACGACAGTTCACAGTACAATGACTTAGCGGAACGACTAGAGCGCATTGAATCTATTTTAGCAAACATCCAACAGGGAGGCAATCCTAATACGGGTGATGACAGCGGGCACAGCTGCAACACTGGGGGCGACGACATGAGCGGTGATACTTCTGGCGGCGATGACAGCAACGCCGATACTTCTGATGGTATGGGAGGCGATACCTCTGGCGGCGATGACAGCAACGCCGATACTTCTGATGGTATGGGAGGCGATACCTCTGGCGGCGATGACAGCAACGCCGATACTTCTGATGGTATGGGAGGCGATACCT
>CAYUZF010000059.1:23576-24169 GCA_964449615.1 uncultured Aureispira sp. | reverse complement strand
CAGCAAGGTTTCTTGGACGGTACACGCCCAGCGCAACGATCCAACGGTTCGTTATTTTGAGCAAAGTAGTGGCGCAGCTTATCGCCAAGCAGTCACCGAGAAACAAGTGCAGGATCAAGGCAAATACTTGGTGCCAGAGGCTTACGGCCAGCCCAAAGAAGCAGGCATTTTCTACGATGATGCCCGTGAAAAACGCGCTGCTGAAGTAGAATCGGGCAAAATTGCTAAGGCACAAAAAGCGATGCCCGCGCAAGAACGCCAGTCTGTGGAGCCCCAAATCAAACAACCCACTAAAATGCCCAAAGAAGGGGAACAGGTTAGCAAGCGTTAAAGAATCGCATATATCTTTATAAAAAAACAAGATGTAGTAGTAGGGGGCAATACCCTTACTGCTACATCCCTATTTACTCAGACAAATACAGCGTCGTGGTTTCGCCCTGCTCGTCTTTCAAACGCAACTGGTCAAAAGAAACCTCTAAAACTTGGTACCGCACTTCAAACTCTTCCTCATCTGTTGGATCGTTCACCAATACCAGAGTCTTGCGGTCTTGTTTCATTTCCCATAAACCATAGAGTTCTGCGCCGTTGGGCAG
>CAYUZF010000059.1:22343-23566 GCA_964449615.1 uncultured Aureispira sp. | reverse complement strand
CCCTTCAAACGTTCCATCTATATTCAAATCCAACACCGTCGACTTGGCTTCCCAACGATGGGCGAGCAGCAGCACCGTACTTGGAGCAGCAACTGTTGTTGCAGGGGCAGCTTTTGGAGGGCCTGCCATCGCATTAGAACATAAAAAGAAAAAAAGAAGGAGGCTTAGAAAGTAGGACATGAAAAATGATGCTTAATAAGGTAAAAAAGTAATAGATTACTTATAAAACAGTACAAAACAAGTAAAGGTTGTTGCCATAAAACAAAATAATCCCTGAGAAACCCCATACTGGATTTCTCAAGGAAAAAGATACTGATCGGCTACCTGGCAGTGTCTATTCAACAGACATCAACGTCCATTCTACTCCAGCCTCGTCTAACAATTTTATTTTTTCTGGGCTACTGCTAAGGATGGTATAATCTCTGTTAAAGTCATCTCCCTTGCCTTCTACCGTTTCATCTTTTCTCAACTCCAAGGTTTTTTGGTCTTCGGAAATGCTCCATTTACCATTCAAAGGCAAACCTTCTACCTCGCCAACAAAAGAGCCGTCTATACGAAAATCCATGATAAAAGTAGTGGCCTCATTTTTCCATTTTCTAGCAAAAACCAAATCACTTTCGCGACCGATTAGTTTATCGTCCTCTTCGGAACTTCTGCTGTTGGACTCAATAATCTCTTGTTCAGAAGGCTCTTCGGTCGTTGTTACAGGCGTAGAACAAGCCGCCCAAAGTAAGCTACAAAAGGTGACTAAGAATAAATTTTTCAACATGATTACTTGTATTAAGGGTTGTGTTACAAAATATAAATAATGCGTAGATCGTTGTTTCTGTAAGGAATATCTCAAAACTACGCTTGTTATCGGCGAACAAAATACAAGATTCTTAGGTAAAATGGCTTGTTTTTAGCGAACTTCTCAGCAATGCACGAACAAATAGCTTCCGAAAGCACTTTAGGCACTTGTTCTACGCAAAAATTCCCACCCTCTGAAAGAGAGCGGGAATCAAAAACGAACAGCTACTCCATTGGATAAGGCATCCAACAAAAACTAGCAAACTAACCATTTAGTGGAAAAAGTAAAAAATGAGTAAGGCATAAAAAGATCGTTGCTGCATTTTTTTGGATAAAAATGAACAGCAACGATCAACTGGTTGTAATATAGCAAGTTGTACTGTCTAAATGACTTAAGTAGGCAAGGACTAGTTGCCCGTAATTCTGAATAACAT
>CAYUZF010000059.1:21469-22333 GCA_964449615.1 uncultured Aureispira sp. | reverse complement strand
TGTAGAAAGAACCGCAATTCATGTTGGTCGATTGTGAATAATCCCCACAAAAATGCACACTCTTCTAACAACAAGCGGTTCTTTCTTATGTTACTTTCTGTACTGTTTTTATCGCGGCAGCTGCTAGCGCTGTGCTGACTTTTTCTTTAAAAATAAGGCTATCTAACTATAAAGCGCTCGTTGTGCAACACCGTGCCGCCAGCCGATAAGCGGTAGTAATAAACGCCCTGCTTCCACTGTTGTACATGGAGGACAAAACGATTTTCGTTGCTTTGCTTGTAAGCGACGCGCTGGCCTACCGCATTAAAAACTTCCAATTGTAAGTTGTCAAATTCATAGCCTTTAGCTTCTATAATGGCTTCTTGCTCCACTGGATTCGGAAATAAGGCTACCTGTAGAGCTTTTTTATTGTCTAATTTTGTTGTAGATAAAGCGGCTGTTGCATTGGTTGTACTGTTGTTCACATTTCCTACAGAGCTGTTATTGGTAGTGCCACTACTGGTAAACTGGGCGTCGTCGTTGGATGCAGCGAGCCAATTGCAATAAATTGCCGTTGCATGGGTCGGTAATTCTTTTTCCAATGGAAGCACAACAATACTGGATGTACCCGCCGAAGCGCTATCGCCAGGCCCTATGGTATAAATTTGTAAATCGTTTAATATACTCATCAAACTATCCCAAGTAAACACAAAATCTAGGAAAACATGATCTTCAAAAATGGGATCGGTATAACCTACAGCCGTGTAGCTGGCATCGTCGTCGAGTTGCGTTACTTGAACCTGTGTATTAATCCCAATCGTCGCATCGCCTTTAATTGTTCGCCCTGTCTGCATGGCGTCTGTTTCTGCACTGCAAGGGATTGCT
>CAYUZF010000059.1:16336-21459 GCA_964449615.1 uncultured Aureispira sp. | reverse complement strand
TGTAGCTGCAAAAACTTGTATACAATGGGTATTGTTCAAGGTTTGCGGAATTTGAAAATACATAGAACCACATTCCCCTTTGGCCACATCACCAATCAAAAACCGATAGGTAGCGCCCGATTTGTATTGCAATGGATAGGTAGCTTGTACAATGGACAGCCCTCCTTGCAAATGAAACTCTAAGTAACTGTTTTCCGCTGTGTTGTCTCCTACATTACAGTAAGATACAGCGTAAAAGGTACTGCTGCCAGTGGGTGTCTTTAACTGTATGGCTAAATCCGAACAACTTGACGAAGTCGTATTAAACGTTGTAGCAAATTGCCCGTAGCAGAGCGTAGAACACAACAGAAGTAGTGCGATATGTCGAATAATATATTTCATAACAAAGGGTGGTTTTGTACAGCGGCTACGGTGTTACCTAATGACATTATCAAAAGTAGTGCATGTTAGTATAATAAGCTACTACAAAAAATGAAGTTTATCAGAAAAAAGTGTCCGTTTGCTGGTGGTCGTATTATAGAATGTTGGGACTAAACTATTGGTGTTAGTAAAACTAAATCGAAAGGGGGTTGAGTTCAATACTTTGGTTTTTAGTGGGTTGTGAGTTGTTTTTTACTAATTTTTCTATTTTTATAAATGAGCAAGGCGCACGAGGTTTATAGTATACATCTCGTAGAATTAGCAGATTTTTATCAGAAAAAACTAGGAAATGATAGCCTAAATAGCTAGCTTAAAAATAACAAAATGCTAACATTTTTTTCTTAGCAGGTTTATTTTGGCCTTTTCATTCGCACTTTTATGCACAAAAGTAAGCTCATTCGGCTCTATTCTACCCTGACCAAAGCCGAGCATCGTCAATTTAAAAAATGGCTTCAATCGCCGTTGCACAACAAACATGAAGATGTGAAACGCTTGTTTGCCTACCTTTCTTCTAAGACAAACCTCGATTCTGAACAGTTGCAGCGCGAGCGCGTTTTCCGATACCTCTATCCCGATCGTGCCTTCGACATGGCGCGTTTGCGACACGTTATGTCCTTTGCCAGCACTACGTTAGAAAAATTTATACAATACATAGAATACAATAACCGCCACAAAAACAGTGCGATAGCTCTACTAAAAGGATTGCGAGAACGAAATTTGACAAAGGACGCCACTAAGTTTGCCCAACAGCTGCAAAAAGAAGGGCATCAACAGCCCCTTCGCGATGAACACTATTACCAATGGGCTTACCAATTGGAAAGCGAAGTGTTTCGGTTGGCACTTGCTGAGAAACAACCCATACAAACGAACTTACAGGCCGTAATGGACCATGCAGCGGTAGCCTTTGTGTTGACCATCCTGCGCCATGCTTGTACCGTATTGACCCACCAAAATCTATACAAGACAACATACGACGTTCCCCTGATTGAAGGAATTTTGGGCTATTTGGACGATGGACACTACGAAGGTATTGTCGCTATACAGCTTTATGCTGCTTGCTACCGCGCCTTTTTGGCGCCCGACGAATCTATGCATTATCAAAAATTAAAAAACTACCTCTGGGAATCGACAGAAGTACTGCGACACGAGGCCTTTAAGGAGGTGTACAGTTTGGCCATCAATTACTGTATTCGCCAGCTCAATCGGGGGCAGGAAGCTTACACTCAAGAAGCTTTTGAGTTGTATATGAATGGTTTGGAGCAGGGCGTATTGTTGGAAAAGGGTTTTCTAAGTCCTATCGCCTATAAAAATATGGTGTCAATTGGCTTGCATTTGCGCCATTTTGAGATAATTGCTGATTTATTGCCCAAAGGGGAGACGTTGTTGCAACCCCAATACCGCGCTTCTTACATTCCTTACAATCAAGCCCATTATTTTTTTGCTACACAAGCTTATGAGCGAACCATTGATTTGCTAAACAGCTTAGAGTATTACGATTTATTTATGGAGATTGGTGGAAAGTTGCTTTTGGCAAAAATCTATTTGGTGCAACAGCATACCGATTTGGCAGAGGCCTTTTTAAACAGCTTTGCACAATTCATTCGGCGAAAGCCCCAATTGAGCGCCGTACACAAACAAAGCTTTGCCAATACCATCCGTTTTATGCAAAAACTCCTCTATGCACATACCAAAGAACAGCGGCAACGTCTCTCGGAAGAAATTAGAAACACCCAGCAACTTCCAGAAAAACAGTGGCTCCTAGAGCAAGTATCGTAAACACGTTCGGTACAGCTCAACGGCTGTACCGAACGCCCAAACTATGAATTCATTAGCAAGGGGCCTGGCCCCACTTGGTCTTGCAAATAATGGCCGTCTTCACAAAACTCCAACAAGTCCGATTGAATAAAAGCGGTAACTTCTTCCTTGATGTCATCGGGGTATAGCAGGTGTAAATTAGGACCAGCATCCAAACTAAAATATAAATGCTTGCCCGTTTTTTCTCGCCACGCACGCACCCGTTTGATCAATTCTACCGACCCCCCTTCCATTAAAATATAAGAAGGCTCTGAGGTCATCATCAACGCATGCAATTGCAGCGCCTCTTGTTCTGTAATAGCGCCAAAGGTGGCCAAATCTCCCTCTTTGAGCGCGACCAACAAATTTTTGAGGTTGCGATGGGCTTGCTCGTACCGCACCGCAGCAAACGGATTGTTTTCCATCAAAGCGTGTCCCGCTGTGCTAGAAACGCTTTTTTCGCGTCGGCTCACCATCAAAATATCATCGTGAAAACTGTGAAAAACCTCGTGTACGTGCTCGCCGTAAGGAATGGCATAGTCGTTGGACGCTCCTTTGGCCAAGTCCGTTTCGCCCCAAAGCGCCAGATGTGGATATACCGAACGACTGGCAGAGCCAGAGCCCAGACGCGCTATATCAGAGGCTTTTTTATAAAATAATTCTTCGTTGGGCAATGTAATGGCCACTTGCCGCTCCATGCTGCACAGACACAGCGCCAACGCGCTCATGCTAGAAGCAGAAGAGGCAATGCCTGCCGAATGCGGAAAAGAATTGTACGAGGCCAAATCCAAATGGTAAGCCGTCAAGAAAGGAAAATAGTCCAAAATAGAGCCGAGGAAACGCACTATTTTTTGTTCAAAAGCAGCGTTTTCTTTGTCTTCAAAGGTAAAGGCCACAGAAAGTTGCCCGTCGTCCTCTTTTGGGCGATAGCTCAACGAAGTCTCGCTGTAAGCATTTTCTAAAGTGAAACTAATAGAAGCATTGCGGGGTAATTGTCGCCCGTATTTGCCCCAGTATTTGATGAGAGCCAGGTTAGAAGGACTGCGCCAGGTAATGTTCATTTGTCAAAAAGTGGTGTAAGTGTATTAGGTGGTTGCAATGTTTGGAGGAGGCTATCTTCTGTTAGAACAAGCCAGTTATTCGTATTCCTTAATCAATTCGTCGTAACGCAACACGGTTTCAAAACCTTTGTTCTTAAAGTATTTTTTGGTTTCCTCTTCCGAACGGTCGGACGTCACGAGCACAAAATCGCCGCCCCAAGCCCCCAGGGATTTCACGCCGCCCCAAAAATCGCTAAAATACTGCTCTTTGGCACGTGGTTGTTGAATGATGTCTTGCACCAATGTTTCATGCTCTTCGATCAAGGCCTCAAAGTCTTCCAAATTGTCGGTATATTGGGCAATGTCGTGGGTGATTTGTGTGATGCGTGGCAAAGGGCGTTCGCGCACTTCGGGCGCGGTAGTGGTATAATAAACCAGTGCTTCTCTGGAGTTTTGTTTTTTGCCCAAGTGTACAAAGTACAACTGTTCTTTGAACTCAGGGTTGAACTGTGCGCGGTCCCAGCGGTTGCGGCCATTAAATTTTTGAAACAACAAAGGGCCTTCGGCTGTTGCTGCGGCAATGTCATAACCAGAACCTCCAAACGTGTATTCCAACAATTGGTAAGGATCTACTTCTGCCCATTGTGCAATCATGGTCACGAGCGTAGAGCTAGAGCCCAACCCCCAATCTCTAGGAAAGTCCAGTTTGCACGTCACCTCCCTAGAGCCTGTGCCCTCCAAAAAATCGCGGTTGAGGTGCTGCGCTTGTTCTAGGATATTTTGCAGCGACAGCGCTACTTCTTCTCGATCTTCGTCGCCTTTTTCTACGCTTACCAGCTCCAAGTGCGGCAATTCGTACACTGCTTCCAACCACACTTCGCCTTCGCTAGTCAGACTGCGCCAAGTCAATTGCCTGGGGATATTATTTTTCTTGCGGGTGGTTTCCACTTCAAGCGATTGGCCCAGTTTGGTGGGCAGGGCTAAAGCAACAGCCCCTTCAGTGACAAAATACTCTCCTGTCAAGAGCAGTTTTCCGTTGGTGTGTGTGGAGAAGTTCATAATGTGGCTATTTTTATTATCGGTTTAACAAGTTTAATCTAGACCTAAGGTTTTGCGCATGCTTTCGTCTTGTAATTTGTTTTGATTCCAGTAATCCGTCATCAAGGTTTTGCGGCGCGTAGCCTTTGTCGTGAGCAACTCACTGCCGTCCATGTAGACCTCTTCCCAAGCTTCAATTTGGTGCGGGAAATCTTTTTGGTAATGAATGGTTAAGCGGCGCTCGGGCGCATCGTTGTAAGACAGCTCATAGGTCATCCAGTTGTTGTTGCTCGCGTGGGGCTTTTGAACGGCCTCTGCTTCACGCACTTCCAATTTTTGGTGCAGCAAGCGCGCTACCGTAGTGCTGGGAATCAATTGTATTTTGCCTGTAGGCAAAGTCTTTGGGTTGATGCGAATGCGGTTGAACAATTCATCTTCCAACAACGCTTGTTCTACTTGATACTCGTTGTCGCCTTCGGATTCAAAATAAGAATGCAACAAGACTTTGTATTTGTAGGTCTGTAAATTGAGTTGGGTGTAGGTGTGTCCACACCACTCTTGTAGGCTAGTACTCACCTTGATGCTGTGCGGTTGATTTTGTAAATCTACAGGCGTAAAAACTGATTGGAGAATGGAGTAATCGTAAACACCTGTAACAAATTTCTTGATGGCGTTGAGTTTCAAAACAGAGACCACATCTTCTTTGTTGGTAGGGCTAGGGTTTGTTTTTACTTGGCGGGATTTGGAGAACGGTTCGGTTACAAACACCAACACCGCATCGCCCTCGCGCAATTGGCCATACCGCGCTTGCGTAAGAGTGTAGCTACTAAT
>CAYUZF010000059.1:15387-16326 GCA_964449615.1 uncultured Aureispira sp. | reverse complement strand
CTGCTTTGCCCTGGTACCAATATTGGTCAAAATTACCTTCTCTTGGTTTTTTATAACTGACTGCTCTAGTGCCGTCTTCGGGGTCTAAAGTAGTAGTTTTAGAAGTACAAGAAAACGCATAAATAGAAAGCAAACCAACGATAGACAGCGGAATTAGTGAAAATCGTTTATATTTAGAAATAGAACGCATGTTAAATAGTTTAGAGTTGTCCAAGTGTAGGGGCACGTTTATATCAAGGACCGTAATTTAATAATAGAGGTATAACAATGCTCTTTGTTAAACGTTGTTCGAAAGTAGAGCGATGTGCTTGTACCTAATTAAAGATTAATGATGCCAGAGACCCGATACACAATTTCTTCTTACAAGATACTAAATTTGTTGAAGGATGCGGATGATCTATAACTTAATCCCATCTAATTACTAACCAAAACAATAGAAAAACTATGAATTCAGCTCCATTTGCCCGTTTCCTGTGGCTATTCTGTTTGGTTTCTTTCGGTGCCTATGGGCAAACACTAGTCGATGATACCAAGACGCTTAACGTTTTGATTTTTGAACACCTAGAGAAAGATAAGAAAAAAATGATTAGTCAGGGCGCCTCTATTCGATATAAACTCCGCTCTGCTCCAAAAGTTTGGAAGAAAGGCGTCTTAGAACAGATTAAAAAGGGAACCATCGTTGTCAATGGCCAAACCGTTGCCCTAAACAATTGCCTGCTTATTACGGGGCGGGTATATGGGCAAGACGGCATCATCGGTGGGGTAGCAGTAGGTGTTGGGATGAGCAGCGTTATTTTTGGCTCGGCTTTGTTGGGCAACCCTGTGGCGGGGGTGACACTCTTGGCAGGTGGGGCGGCGCTGTTGGTGACGGGCGTGTTTTTGGTGGCCAAGCACAAGCGCTTTCATTTGGATCGAGGTTGGGAGGTGCATTATGGGCAG
>CAYUZF010000059.1:10608-15362 GCA_964449615.1 uncultured Aureispira sp. | reverse complement strand
TGACTTATAGTTTAGTGGAGTAAGTGCTGGTTTCGGCAGGCTCAACCAGCACGGCCTGCTCAATCCTTGTGGGTTACTTAATTTGCTCGACACGCAATAGGGTTTTGCTGGACTTTTAATAGGGCTTTCATTAATCCAACTTAGGAAGGTGGCAGTTGGGGCAATCGTATAGATAGTTGCCTTGTAGATCTATGTCAAAAATTTTGCTGTCCTGCTGCACTGTGGCATGGCCATTGCCTGTGTAGCGTCCTGCTCGGTCGAATAGGGTGGGCAGCAATGTGAAGCTTGCGTCCAAATAGCCGTAGCGGTTGCCTTTCTTAACCAGTAAGCGTTCGTTGATCAATTGGTTGTCTATGGCTTGATAGGCGAAGGGCGTGAGGAGTTTGCCCTGGCTGTCGGCAACGGCGTATAAACTATCTTGTTGCAGCGCAAAATACTGGCGTACTATAAAGTTTTTTTGTTGAATGGGATAAATAGAGTCGTATTCAAAAGCAAGTAAGGGTTGGTATTTGTGGTTGAGGAGGCCATACTTGCCCGCTTTTTGAGCCAGCACATAGCCTGCTTTTGGAATTAAAGTATCGTAAATAGCAGGCGCCAAGACACCTCTGGTGACGCTGACTCTACCCACTAGTCCCGCTTTTTCTGTGTTTGCTTCTCCCTTATTCCAGTGCTCTATATGGTCGTATTCAACAGGAACAAGTACCTTGCCTTGGGCGTCTAAATAACCTTGTTTTTTATTTTTTCTAGCGCTGTAGCACGTTTTTTGGGTGTGGCGGTCTTCTGACCAATCCAAATAATCGTATTGGCAAGGAACGACCTCCACCGCATTGGTATCTATCAAGCCATATTGGCTATTCTGTTGGACGATTGCCAATCCATTTGCCCAAAAATCACTTACTTTATCATAGACTAATGGGGTAAGTTCTCGTTGGTAACGGTTCACTAGCCCCCAGTGTTTTCCGTCTTTGGTGACTTGAAGAAAGTTGCGATTAAAATAAGCCTCGATGTAATCGGTGTTGACAATGCTGTGGAGATGATAATTGATAAATTGTACCCGCTTTTTACCGTGCACCACCATGAAAGGAAATTGTTGAGAACGCAATGCGCGGTCTTGGCATTCATAAGTAGGAGCCACTACGTAGCCCGTGCTGTCTACCCAGCCTATTTTTCCGTCTTTGTAGAGCAGCGCTACACCGTCTCCAGTAGCCTGTATGTTGCTGTATTCCAACGGCAGTGCTTTTTTTCCTTGGGTGGTAAATAGACCAAATAGATTTCCCTTTTTAGCAATTAGGTAACGGCTGCCAAAGCCGCGCAAATTATCGTACTCTACTGGAATAATAACTCGGTTTTTGGCGTTGGCTAGGCCGTGTTTTATTTTGGCATAGGAGAAATGCAAGTTGTAATCCTGATAACTGAGCCAATAACCCCCATATTTAGCCGCCCTACGTTGATTGTAAGAGACTTTTTTAAGGCGCCTTCCTTTCTTGTTAATTGAGAACCATTTGTTTTTGTAACGTACCAAAGCGCGCCCATCTAAGAAATTTTGTGCCTCGTTATAGATAGCTGGTATCGCCAATTTTCCTTGCTCACTGAGGTAGCCATTTCTATAATCGTCCTCTCCCTCTACTTCAAAAACCAACATTGCCAACCCTTCTGAAAAATGTAGATTACTACTGTTTCTAGGAGCACTACCCAATTTAGACACGACTTTCCCCATAGGCGTAAACAGTACAATGCTGTCCTGTTTACTGCCTAGAATTCCTACCAATAGATTAGCACCAGAAGCGGGGTGGAGCCGTTCGAGCCTACTCGGAATTAAAATTTGTCCATATCGATTGATCCATCCCATTTTACCATTCTTCACAAACCAAGTCACGTTCGAATAGAAATTTCCCATAAATAGCTGTGGCAGCGTATAAGGAGTGATTTTTTCCTGTGCTGGTGTATTAGAGATGAGCTCTCTTCCATAGGCATCGATGTAGTTTGCGTTATTAACGTCGCTAACTTTTGCCAAACCGTCTTCAAAATTCCCAATGGTTCGATATTTACAAGGAATGATTTCTTGACCCTGTCTATCTATAAATCCATACAACCCTCCACGGCTTACTTTTATTCTACCTTCAACTAGAGCCCCTATATAAGAATAGGGCTGTGACAATTGCTGCCCCGTTCTTAGGTCTATAAGGTGCGAAACTGCCTCTTTACGAGCCGCTACCAAATGGCGGTCTACTACGGTAAGGTGATCGTATTCAAAGGGCAGCACAATGTTGTGTTGTTGGTCAATGACGCCGTACTGGCTGCGTTTGGGCGGCTCCTGTATGATGGTAGAATAATCGGGTACCAAATCGCTGCTATCGGGAATGTAATTGTTTAGGACAATAGCATGGCCTTCTACAAAGTCGGAAGCGTACCGATATTGCAGCGGAATGACCACCTTGCCTTGGTCGTTGACAAAACCCGTCAAGTTATCTTTTTCTATTCTCCCCAAACCGCCCAAAACCAGTTGTAGTTTGTCGTAAACGGGGGGCAATAAGAACGCTCCTGTAGTGTCGGCCAAACCTAATTTTCCTTCCAGCGTAGTTAACTGCACGCAGTTGCCACCGCTGTAACAAATGTCCTTGTAATCCATTGGAAGAACCAACGTGCCCCAGCGATTGATCAGTCCGCAGCGGTTTTCTTTTTTGACTACCGCAAAGCCTTCTAGAAAAGGGTGCACAGTGGGGTAAGGTAGTTTTAGAAGCCTGTTGCCTCGTCTGTCCAACAATACAGAATGCGCCCCCTGCCGAGCAATCAATAAGGAATCGGAACTGACGGAAATATTATCATAGCTAAAAGGACTGGAATAGCGATGCTCTGGTGTCCACAGGCTTATTTGGCCGTATTTACTAAGGAAGAAGATTCCTTTGTAATAACCAATATGGTCATAAAAAAAAGGAATTACAACCTGTAAATTATTATCCAATAGACCCGTTTTGCCGCCTATTTGAACGATCAGGAAGCCGCCGTCGACTTGGCGTTTGAACGTAAAGCCTTTATCTGCCACTGCCTTGTCTATGCGTAAGCCGCGCTCGTTGACGTAGTGGATGGCCGTTTCGGTATGATAAAGTGCGGGCGTGCGCTGTGGATCTCTGGCTTTATAAACAGCAGGCAACAACTCCTTGCCCCGATAATCCAACAAGCCCAATTTGCCATCCTGCACAAACACCAAATGATGGGCATTGTCCACGGCCAAAAAGTCGTAACGCTCCCCATTAACAGAACGTCCCTCGGTATTCACCAACTCATAGGTCGCGCCATCAAAAAGAATCGCCACGCCCTGCACAAATGAAGTAGCCACAGGGTAGTTGATCGGAATGATCACCTGACCTGTTTTATCAATAAAACCATACTTGCCCTTCAAGCGCACCAAGGCCAAACCATCGGAAAACGGCCAAACATAATCGTAGTCAAAAGCAATAGCTACCTTGCCCGTTTTATCCACAAAACCCGCTTTGCCCGCTTGTTGCACCCCCGCCAACCCTTCCGAAAAATTCCAAACATGGTCGTATACAAATGGAATAATTTCCTCGCCTTGTGTATCGACAAAGCCGTATTTGCCTTTCTTTTCTAAGCGCACCGCACCCTGCGAAAGATGCGTTCGATAAGGATCCACTCTTCGATGTGTCAAATGTTTGGGAATAGGCGGCCAGTCGCATTGTAAGTGGTACCAATTGCCCGCTGCGGTCACCGCGTTTCTAAACGTGGCGCGTGTTAGAATCTCGTCGACAAATGGAACCGACCAATAGTTTTTGTTTTTTCTAGGAAGGTTTCTAGGTACCAAGTGTTGATCCAAATAACTCTCGTTTACGGCATCGTACTGAAACGGAATGACGACCTCGCCCATTTTATCAATAAAACCCACATTACCCGCTTGGCGCACCGCCGCCAACCCCTGCTCAAAACCCCAAGCAAAATCGTACTCAAACGGAATGACGACCGCACCCGTGGTATCCACAAAGCCATATTTCCCATTTCTGCGTACGGTAACCAAACCTTCGCTAAATACGCCCGCGTCTTCGTAAATTGGTGGAACCAACTGTTGTCCTTTGTGGGAAAAGCCATAGCGCGTTGTGCCAGTTTTGCAGTAGCGTGCTAGGTTGGTAGTGCGCTGTGGGGCTGTAGCTGGAATGGGGGTGTATTTATTGTATTCTAGAGGCTGTGCAAAAGCATCAACAGCACAACAACAAGCAAGGAGGAAAACTAGGTAGAAGGGCATGGGTATTAGACTTTATTAGAATAAAAAAAAGTTGCTAGAAAAAGCTACTCAAAAAATAGCATTTTTCCAACAACTTCTAGGGCAAATCTAGCAAAAGTGTTCTGCCCTAAGGCTCTGTAGTGGTTTCCTTTTCTGGTTTTACCGTTACAATAATTGCTTTGTCCAATTGCAACAGCTCATTGGCCGCGTTTTTAATGTCCTCTTTGGTCAAGTCCTCGATCAACTGCTCGTAGCCTTTGATTTCTTTGAGGTCTTTATTCTCGCTGTAATAATCAGTCAACGTATTGAGCCAAAAGCGGTTTTTCTCCAAATTGCTTTCGCGGGTACGGCGCTGTGTTTCGCGAATTTTATTAAAATTCTCTTCCGAAGGCCCATTGGTTTGCAAATCTTTGATCTCCTCTTTTACTGCTTTGACCAATTCTTCTACATCTTCGGGCGCACATTGGAAAAATACATAGGCATCGGCCAAGCCGCGGGGTTCGGTCTGTACGCTGGCGCT
>CAYUZF010000059.1:5734-10598 GCA_964449615.1 uncultured Aureispira sp. | reverse complement strand
CCCCGCCTTTGTCCTCGCGCAAATTCTCGCGCACCATAATATTCAATACACTTCCCATAGATTTGATGCGGTGCCGTGCTTTTTGGTCGAAGTCGCCTTCTTGCATAAAGCCTACATAGACGTTGGCCTGTGGAGCCAGTCCTTTTTTCAAATCGCGCACGCCGCCATTAACGCCGTATTCTACACCAATATCCTTGCCTTTTTCTTTGCGGTTGATGCTGGGCAACGCGCCCAAGTATTGCTCCAATGGTTTTTTTAGCTCTTCAGGGTCAAAATTACCCACCAAAACAAAGGTAAAATCACTAAAATCACTGAAGCGATCTTGATAAATTTCAAAAGCGCGTTCCAAATCTATTTTTTCAAAATCCTCCACCGAAGGGATGGCCTTGCGGCGTAGGTGGTCGTTGCTTTTCAGCGACTGAATTTGAGAGCTGAAATAAATCAATGGGTTGGCACTTTGGTTGCGCAAGGTTTCGATGTTCTGCGCCATAATGCGTTCAAAATCGTCGGCATCTTTGCGGGCATCTGTTCCGTACAAATACACCAATTTGAGCAGCGTTTCAAAATCCTCTGTAGACGAAGAACCATAAAACCCCTCGTACAATTCTTGAATGTAAGGCGTCAACTCTAAGGTCACTCCCGTTAATTTCTTGTTCAGCGCAATAGCATCAAATTCACCCAAACCCATTCCATCAATGATACCCGCTGCACTGCTGGCCGTCCAATAATCTTCGTCGCCGTAGAGCGAATGGCCGCCTGGACTGTACGCCAGCATAGAAATTTTATCGTTCTGGAAGGTCGTGGGTTTTAAGACGACCCGCACGCCATTGGACAAGGTATATTCCGTAATGTTGAGGTTGTCGGTGGTTACTTTTTTGGTACTGGTAATCTTACCAGGCGTCGGCATTTTTTCTAGCAATGGCATGTCTAGGAATTTATCCTTGTAAGGCTCTACTGCCATATCTTTGCCGCTGTTCAACACTTCGCGCAATTGTGCTTCACTTGGAATAACAACGCTTTCTTTTTCAGGCGCTGTAATCACTAGGGCGCGGTTTTCTTCGGTAATCCACTCGTTGGCCAGTGCATTAATTTCGTCCAACGTAATGCTTGGTAAAAACTCCTTGATCAACCGCATTTCTTTTTCGGCACCAAACAGCGGTTCGTTGTCCAAGAAGTGATAAACAGCACCCATTGCTAAAGTAGCCGAGCGGGTTTTGTCGCGTTCTTTGTACTGTGTTTCTGCTTTGGCCTCGATGGCCAATTTTTGACGCTCTAATTCTGTTTCTGTAAAACCGTGTTGAAGTACGCGTTGGTTTTCGCGCACTAAGATGCGCAACGATTCTAGGATGCCTGCTTCTTTGGCAGTAGCAGAGGCGTAATAAGTATCTTTGCTGCGTACAAAGCCGCCATAACCTGCACTGGCTCGAATAAACGGTGCGTCTTTCTCTTGGGCTATTTCTGTCAACCGCTCGCTCAACATGCCGTTGAACAACTCTTGCATAATGGTACGGCGATAATCGGCCAAGTTTTCTACTTTTTGCGCGTCGTGTTTGATGTACAAGTTGACATCTACACTGGTGGCCTCCTTGTCGGTTGCAACACCAATCAACGTCTCTTGGTGGTCGGGCACTTCGTACAGCTCTTTTTTTCTAGGATTTTCAGGATTTTTAAGGCCATCAAATTTCTCCTTAATTTTTTTCTCCATTTCATCTACATTCAAATCACCGACTACGATGATCGCCTGCAAATCGGGGCGGTACCAATCTTTGTAGAAACTGCGGAAGCGCTCGTGGGGCGCATTTTGAATCACGTCCATCACGCCGATGGGAAGGCGGTTGGCATAGCGGGTATTGTAAAATACTTTAGGAAACCATTTGTAGCGCATCCGCTCATTGGCACCCAAGCCCGTTCGCCATTCCGATTGGATGACCCCCCGTTCTTTGTCGATCTCTTCCCCATCAAAAGCGATGCCTGTTGCCCAGTCGCTCATAACGGTTAAACCTTTATCGACTAAACCTTCTTTGTCTGTTGGTAGTTGTAACATATAGACAGTTTCATCAAAAGAAGTATAGGCATTGAGATCCGCTCCAAAGCGCACCCCTGTTTTCTCCAGAAAATTGATGAGGTCGTTCTTGGCAAAGTTAGTAGTACCGTTGAAGGCCATGTGTTCCAGATAGTGCGACAGGCCGCGTTCGCTGTCAAAGTGGGCTAATCCTTGTTGGTCGTCGTCTTCTTGCATAGAACCTGCGTTGACGGCTAGGCGCAATTCTAAGCGATTTTCGGGTTTGCTGTTTTTGCGAATGTAATAGCGCATACCATTGTCTAAAGTACCTGTTCTGAAGTTGGGCGAAAAAGGCAATTCTGCCTTCATTCCACTGGCTTTCTCTTCTGTAGCATCTACCGTAGCAGCGGTTCCTAGGTTGCCCAAACCACTGATGGGAGAGGGCGCTACTGTATCGCTGTTAGACGTTGCAATAGGATCGGTTTGTTTGTCCTTATTTTTGGAAACTCCATTGGTATTGACACAAGCTACTTGCGTGTAGAGCAGTGCACATACCAATAGAAAACCAGATAGCTTGGCTCTGTTGTTCATACGTTTTTATTATTTAATAGAATAAAAGTCCTTGATTAAAATCCCGTGTTACTACTGGAACTTTTGGATAAGCAACACCCCCTTTGTAAAGTCATGTAGGCAGGTTGTGTATTAAACCCGATTTCAAATCGAAATGTTTAAGGTATAAAAGTAGTTAAAACCTAAAGGTTTTTCCGCTTTTTTCGACTAGTTTACAAGGAATAAGGATGAAAAAACCTGGAATGGAAAGCTGCTTTTTTTACAAAAAAAAGGTATACTTTCGCAAACCTTTGGGGTACCTGAAAATATTATAAAAGAGCGCGCACCAAGATTTGTAAAGCGAGGGAAAAAGGAGTAAAAAACCTCAAGCAGAGATCGTTGTGGTTTTTGGAGGTGTTTAGGCGAAAAAGAACTATTTTAGGGCAGTACATCCAGTAAATGTGAGCTTAAAAAAGTCTTCGATTTTATACACAAAAAGTTAAAATCTATGGCTCAAACTCCTAATTTTGGTTATTTATTGATGTTTTTTAGAAAAAAATTCGCGCTAGCGGTAACAAATTGCCAATTCCAGAGATAAATGAATGAGAAGCATAACGAACAAATCTTGGAAGCGATCAGGAATAACGACAGAAGCTTACTGCAAGATTTTTACAACGAAAACAGAAAATCCTTTCTTTCTTGGTGCATCAAACGGTTCCAATTATCAGAAGAGGATTCGATAGAAATATACCAACAGGCTTACATCGTTCTGTTCGATAATGTGCAGCGTGGAAAGTTGGAGCGATTGAGCAGCAAACCTTTTACTTATTTGTGTTCGGTAGGTAGAAATTTGATGTTACAACGTTCACGCGGCAAGTCGTACTACATGAGTATGACCGTGGAGGATATAGAAGAGCAAAATCAAGAAATGTTTATCTCGGAAGAGGAAAGCCCAGAAGAGGTACAAGCGCAAAACAAACAACTCGTGAAGCACCTGCTTTCTAAAATTGGAGACCCTTGCGCGACAATCCTAGAGATGCTTTTTGTGAAAGGCATGCATCCCGAAGCGGTTGCCAGCGCCATGAATTACAGCGACGAGCGCGTCGTAAGAAAACGCAAATCGCTCTGCCTAAAACGCATGCGAGAAATGGTACAAGAAGAAGCCAATCAAAATTCTTCGCCCAATAACGAATTTGAATAACGGGAAGGTCAAAAAACAGAACTGGCCAACAAACCTTTCCAAACGAACGTTTGGAAGCACACAACCACCCAGTAACTGCCCCAATCGGCAACACACTGAAAACTACTATCTTACTAAATCAAAAACCAAACAAATATGTCAAAAGTTGACAAAATAAAACTCATAGAAGCGTACCACACGGGACAACTACGCGGCAAAGAAAGAGCCGCGTTCAATCGCCTATTGCAAGAGGATGCAGGGTTTCAAACAGAGGTAGACGCTTATGAGGCGATTTTCGATGGCTTTCAAAGTTTGCGCCGCGATCAATTTGCGCAGACCTTGACCGAATTTGAAAACGACTACCAGAAACAAGCTACCCAGAAAAGACCTACCTTAGTGCGCTCGCTCCGCTCTTATTTTTACATGGGCGCCGCCGCCGTCTTGCTTATTTTAAGCGTCTTTGTTTATCAAATGACCAGCAACAATTTGTTCAACCAACATTTTGTAGCTTCTGAAACCATCGGTGTGGACATCATCGGGTTTCGAGCTGCCGAAGACCTTACCAAAGCCGAACAAGTCAAACGTGCCGCCCTCAAAGCCTACCGCGAAAAAGATTACAAAACCTGCATTCAACTTTTTCGCGACTACCGCCAAAATTTTCCAACCGTCGCCAAAGAAGATTTTCAAGCGTTGGTGGTGCTGGGCATCGCTCAACTCGCACAAGGCAAAGCCGACGCCGCTCTGGAAACACTGGGCAACGTTACCAACAGCAGTGATTCTACTTACCGCCAAGAGGCCGAATGGATGACCGCGCTGGCCTACATCAAGCTGGATCGCAAAGAAGAAGCCGCCGAAGAATTGAAGGACATCAGCGGTAAAACAGGCCATGTTTACCAAGAAAAAGCCGCGGCTTTGTTGGAGGATTTGTAAATACCTCCCCAACAACAAAAAAAGATTTTATCCTCGATTTTTTGGATGCCGTTTAAAAATACCCTATCTTAGCGGCCACGTTTGAAAAAACGTAAAGGTATCGGGATGTAGCTCAGTTGGTAGAGTACGCGTCTGGGGGACGTGAGGTCGCAGGTTCAAGTCCTGTCATCCCGACTGATTTTTAGAGAGGAGTTAAGCACCAG
>CAYUZF010000059.1:0-5683 GCA_964449615.1 uncultured Aureispira sp. | reverse complement strand
TTTAATTTTAATTACATTCATTAAAACACAACTGTTATTTCTGTTCCTTTAAGAGTTGATACTATGAATACGCCCTCTTCCAAATCCTACCCTATAAAGCAGCTTAATTCAGACGACCTCTACAGCATTTTACAAAAGCTGTTGCAGCGCCAAGAGCAAATAACATCGATACAGCGCTATTTTTGGATTGTAGGACTTGCCTACGACAATCGGATACTGTTTGTAGAATCCATCAATTTAGAAGCGCTCAACCAATCCAGCGTAGAGCCGATGGAAGTGTTTAGCATGGCGCTGCAGAAAAGAGCGTCTAAAGTGGTGCTCTGCCACAACCACCCCGACGGTGATTTAAAACCAACTCCCGAAGACCGCGACCTCACCGACCGCCTGATCCAAGTGGGGCGCATCATCAACCTGCCTGTATTGGATCATCTGGTGATTTCGGAGCGCAGTTATTTATCCTTTGACGACCTCGGGTTGATGCAGGAATTGGCGCAAAGCATCAAATACGTTCCCAGTTACGAACTGGTCGTCCGCGTTCGTGCCGAAATGGAAGCCCTTATGGAACGGCGCATCGCCGAAGCACACAAAAATGCAACCTACGCTGCCAAAGAAGCGGAGAAAATAGACATTGCCAAAGCCCTAAAAGCAAGCGGTATGGCGGTGGAACGCGTGGCTAAATTTACGGGCCTGAGCGTAGAAGTAGTGGCGCGCTTGTAGGGGACTATTTCTTTTTAGAGAACGGATGGTACGCTAAGCCTCTAAATTCACGTTCAGGTAGAAACGGTTGCTGTAATAAGACCGTACGATTTTTCTGTGCTGTAAACGACCCAAAATAAAGGCAGGGTGTATGTTGTGCTGTTGTGCAAACGCTGCAATGGTATCTTCATCAGTAGCGCCCAAAGTTAAAAATTGGTCTTCCAGTTTTTTATTAAAGGTATAAGCAACAGCAATGGCGTCAGCCTCTTTTTCATATTGTTCTTGCTCGCCTTTGTAGGCAATGTTTTCCAGAGAAATGTATTTGGTACCGTGTTCTAAAATGTGACCCGCCTCGTGAAAGAAGGTAAACCAAAAAATGTCGTGCCGTCTGTAGTAGCCCGTTAGTTGAATGATTGGGATGCCGTTGTTCCAGCGAGTAGCACCGTGTATAGGAACGCCTTTTATAATGGGGCTATACACGACAACAACACCAGCTTCCAGACACAATTTTTGTAATTGTGCAAAAAAATCGAGAGGGTGGTCGTGTGCAAGCAACTGTATCGCCTTCAGTTGTTTTTTGAAAATACGCTTGTTATAGGTAGGTGCTTGGATCTGTTGGGTCTGCAGAAGGCCGTGTCTTAGCCAAGCTGTGAGTGCGTGTGCATGTTTTATCTCTTGTAAGGAAGCTCTGAGCGCTACTTTTGTAGTGCTGTTAAAATAACAGCGCTCCCAAGCTTCGGAAGATGCAACTCCAAAATACTGCAATAGGGCTTCTACTTTTTCTTTGGGTTTTCTCGTAGAAGGTACCCAACCGTTTTTTGCCATAATGCTGTAGGGGAATTTTTTTGCCCAAGGAATTCCTGCTTCTATTACTTTCTGATAGGCATTTCTAGCGTTGCACTCGTCGTATCGGCATTGCGCTTCTAACCAAAAATGAGCAGGAACCTTCAAAACTTGCTCAAATTGAACCGCCATTTTAGGAGTTATGCTGCTTTTGCCGTTCAAAACATTAGAAATTGTTTTTTCTGGTTTTCCTGTTCTCAATGCAAATTCCTTGGAACTCATACCGTGTTCTGCCAATAGTTCTAAAAGTAGGTCTTTAGGGGAGGTGACTGTTTGTGGATTATATGCGTTGGACATGTTTGTTGAGTTTCTTGTGGTGTAAATATAAGACGATAGCTACCGTCTAAAGAACAAGCCCACGGGCCTTTTCGATGCCCATTAATTCATGATATTTACCAGAGGCATATCGTAAATCTTCTAAAGAATTAGCTGCTGCGGTTTGGTCTAACCGTCTCTTGTACAATTGGAAACGCTTAAAACCTAACTTTTGAATTCCTTTACTATCGTTGTTAGCGAACGTTTCTGACTTCTTTTTATTAAACGAAATATTCACGTTTTTGTTACGCTTTTTATTAACAGATAATGTTAATCATTTTACAGAAGCAAAGATAAGCTACCTGTGAATAACAATCAAATTGTTAACTGTATTTTTATAGAAAAAATAGGTGATTAATAGTCAAATAACTCTATTGACCCACTATTAATTATAAAAAAAACAAAGACCCAGTTTTTGGTGCTGTGAGAGAGAAGGCTTATTATGAGTAGAAACGAAGACCTACTCAAATTTTTTCACCACAAAAAAGCACTAAGATATGTCTACTACTTCTCATCCCAACATCCCACTTTGGGCTCAAAACCGCATGCTTCAATTTTTTAACCGCGCCCAGCAGGTGTCGGACATTTTAGATGGAACCATCCAAGATGACCCTTCGGACGGGGTAGGCAATACGATGGGGCAAACCCTAGCCGCTCGCATTTTGCGGACACGCGACAGTTTGCCGTTTCGCCGCTTTACCGATTTGCAGCAACTGGACGACATTCGGGGCGTGGGTGCGGGAACGCTGCAAGATTTGGTCTACAGCTTTGGCACCACCGCGGCAGCGTATTTCAAGCGGGAGATGTATGCTTCGGGTACGATTTACGAAACCAACTGGCCGCTGGAGTATTTTCGTTACGAGCTGCCCGACGCGGCGGCATTTAATGCCCTAGCTAACGATGTAACCGCCTTGCGTACGTTTGTAATTGATAAGGTGCAAACCGAAAGTACTGCCAAAGGGCTGCCCAGCAGCGCCACCAACCAAATGGTGCAAGAATTACAGTCCGCTTACCCCGATTATTACAGCAACGGCAGTTACGAAGCGGCCTACGCGTTGGCGCTGTGGTTTTACCGCTTTGATGCCGACAATTGGTTTTCTTGGGCGCGGATTCAAGAACAAACAACGGCGTATTTTGACTACCACATGGGCGGCAATCCCTGGCAAATGGATTTGTATTTGTTTAAGGGTTTTGTGAATCGTGGATTGGTTCCACCTGGCATCAGTGCCAAAGATTTGCCTATTGTGGTCAACCGCGCAGAGCAGAGCGTTACCTTTTGGATATCAGCCTTGTATGATTAGACGGTAGCAGTAGGGGGGCAAATCCATTTGCCCCCCTACTGCTAATTAAATAAGACAACTATTCAATTTTAAAATAGAAAAAGAGCAATAATTTTCTATTGCAGCTATGTTTAACGAACTTTTTTTTATTACCTTGTAGGTGTGGTTTATTTCCATAGGTTTGAAATAAATGAAGTAAAAGAAGCGTAAGTCTATTTTTTAGGTTTAAAAGCTACACTATGACTACCCCCAATAGTACACTACCCTTTCTGACAGAAGACCTCCAGATTGCCCGCGCCAACATCCAGCGCTGGCAAGACAGCCTGCGCGATCGTCTAAAAACCAATGTTGGGATTACGATTACTCAAGCGCAGTACGATAATTGGCACGTCAACAACCCCGACTATCTACACGTCTATTGGGGCTTAAAAAGTGGCAGTTACCAACCTATTTTTTATTTGGTGGATAGTGTGTCCGATGAAAACGAAGACTATACCACTACGCTGTACATTACAGGGCAGCGAGTAGATGCCGCTAAGAATTACTTGCGGGCGGCTGGGAACTTGTTTCGGAATATTACTAGTCCACATCCTCCATTTGACTTAATAGCAAATAACTACTTTAATCTATTAAATTAAAGTTTTTGGTATTGCCAGTCTCTATGTTTTCCCCTTCAGTGTCCCTAGTTTGAGCTGATAGCTTTGTGTGTGTATTATATATTTTTTTTAATAAAAAAATTACTATGAGCGAAGAAAGAATAAACGATAATGGACAAGGGGACAGCCCTGTGTCAGTTTTGGATGTAGGGGAAGCAGAGAGCAATATCAAGCGTTGGCACAAGCAATTTGTTGGTCAAAAGCATAGATTAAGGCGGTCTTTGAAAAAAAATATAGGAATAAAAGTAAATGAGGATCAGTATAACATATGGAAAGAAAATAGTCCGAAGTACCTTCATGTTTATATGGGTTTGACAAAGGATTACGAACCTATTTTTTATTTAGTTGATAGTAAAACTGATGAAGAGGGGGAGAATAATGAGGATGCCTATGCTGGTAAGCTTTTCCAAACAACCATGCATCGACAAAGTAAGGTTGATATTGAAACGATTGAATTGCCTTCTGATCTACCAATTAAAATTGACAAGGAGCAGTATAAAGAAGCATTGGCAGCAAATAGTCGTGCATTAAGGTGGCTATTGTTTAGCGATGAATGGTTTGACGCAAAGAATAAAGAAAACGTTGTTCGTGCATTTAGAATAGATTTTAAAGAATTTGATAAATTGTTTGATGAGAGCATAGTAGATACTGGTAGAGTCATGATATACTTTGCTATACATGATTATCTTAAAGAAGATGGGAGTGGTGATATTGTGTATAAAGATGAGATTAATTTACGCATAATGAGACTACGTAGCGGTAGAAATGATAATTATGTGATGTTTAGCACGAATCCTATGGGCAACGTTAGTATACCTAGCCCACCTTTTGAACCAAGTCCTCAGTATAATTTGATAGATTGGTAGATATAACTTGCATATGTCATTAACTGATGTGGGTGGTTATATAGTTTTTGTAAGTTTGTCCGTAAATTTAATAGGGATAGTAATAGGAGGATTGCATGTAAATCTATCTTTGAAAAAGTGGTTTTTAGGATATGTATGTACACTCTTTGTAATAGAGTCCATAGGTTTGTATCTTAATTTATACGATAAAAAAGGAGTGTTGTTTTTGATAGGATTTTCCTTCTACCTACATTTCGCCTACTTAACCTATTTCTACAGCAAACTAGTCTTCAAGCTAGAGAATATCTACCACTACGCGCTGCAACTAATAGGACTACTCGGTTTTGCATGGATGATGCAGCCCGATATAGCCAGTACCAAAATAGCCTACTACGCACGCATTCCATACTCCTTAGCCATAACAGGCTACAGTTTGGTGTGCTTTTACTACTTGATAAAGGAGAGTAACCAAACCCGCAACATGCCTTTATGGGTGTTGAACAGCGCTATTCTAGTATTTTTTGCGTTGGATGCGTTTTTGGCAACGGGAACGGAGTACTTGATGAACAGAGAATACCTACACTTGGTAGCTTGGTTTTGGTTTTTCAGAGCTATCTTCCTACAGTTGTTTTACCTCGCTCTAATCTACTACGGATGGAAATCCCATCGACCTACAGAACGCTCTTTGTAGCGGCGGTAAATGTAGGGGTGTTCTGAGGGATGCGCCTATGTTTACCACTGTCGACCCAACTAAATGCTACGAATAACCGATTGTAAAATGAGTAGATATAAGGGTTAGCAAAAATTTGATTGCTTTTTTGCAAGAAATAAAATAGACTTACAGCGCTTTAAATCCAGCAACCAGCGATAGACTAAGAAGTTGTTGTTGAATATAAAGTATAAGTAATTAAGTACAGTGTAACAAAAGAAAGCGAATATTTTACAGAGGATTTTTAGTGCGATTGGAGGCCGAGAGAGCTTGATGCAGTGCAACAACTGCGCCCTTAGCTACGAAGGCGAGTATCCAACGAACAAGCGTGCTATGTCC
>CAYUZF010000058.1:23139-24334 GCA_964449615.1 uncultured Aureispira sp. | reverse complement strand
TAAAGCCCATTGTAGAAGTGCAATTTGCCGATTATATCTGGCCCGGCCTTAACCAATTGTTTACGGAGGTAAGCCGTTCTTGTTATTTATCCAATGGAAAATGGCCCGTGAGTATGATCTTGCGTGTACCTATTGGCGCTTATGGTAGCGGGGGGCCTTACCACTCTTCTAGTGTAGAATCGGTTTTGACCAACATCAAAGGGATTAAAATTGCTTATCCCAGCAATGGCGCTGATCTCAAAGGTCTGATGAAAGCAGCCTATTACGATCCCAATCCAGTGGTCATATTAGAACACAAGGGGTTGTATTGGTCGAAGGTGCCAGGCACGGAAACCGCTCGCACCGTACTGCCTGCCGACGATTATGTATTGCCTTTTGGCAAGGCCGCTATCACCCAAACTGCCGATGAAGAGCACGTAGAGAAGGGGCGTTCTATGGTCGTTGTGACGTATGGGATGGGGGTGCATTGGGCACTCAATGCCAGCAAAGCGCTGGATGGGCGTGTAGAAATTGTGGATTTGAGAACGCTCTATCCTTTAGACACCAAAACTGTATTTGAAGCAGTCAGAAAACACGGGCGCTGTCTGGTATTGACGGAAGAACCCGTGAGTTGTACCTTCGCCCAGAGTTTGGCAGCGCGGATTCAAGAGCAGTGCTTTGAGGCGTTGGATGCGCCTGTACGCACCCTAGGTTCGGTCGATACCCCTGCGATTCCTTTAAATCAAGTATTAGAAAAAACAATGTTGCCTTCTGTAGAAAAAGTACAAAGCGCACTAGAAAATTTATTGGCTTATTAATTAATTCACACCCAAATAAGAAGACCATGCAAAAAATAGTCGTTCCCATTGATTTTTCGGTTGCCTCTAGCTGGGGCTATTATTACGCTTACGAAATGGCAAAGCACCTAAATGTAGAGCTGGTAGTAATACATTTGTATTGGCCGCCTTATGTAGAATCTACCTACCCGATGGAGCAAATTCAAGCCATTTATGCCGCCAAAGAGGAAGCATTAATGCACCATATAAAAGCAGCTACACGCCCTCCCGTAAAAGATGCGCCCGACCAAGTTCGGCTCTCTTATGTGCTCAAACCAGGTTCAGAAAATACCATTGTTTCTCTGGCCAATGAGCTGGATGCCGAGCTAATTATAATGGGCACACACGGTTCTGGGAAGGCTTTGGATAAGGTTTGGGGA
>CAYUZF010000058.1:19012-23129 GCA_964449615.1 uncultured Aureispira sp. | reverse complement strand
AACACGGGCAAGGTCATTCAAGATGCAGAATGCCCCGTCATTGCTGTGCCAGAAGGCGCAATTTTTAAACCCGTACAACAAATTGCCTACGCCACGGATTTTGATGAAAAAGACAATGAATTGTTGTTCCAATTGGCCGTTGTTGCAACAGCGATTAAAGCCACCGTACACTGCGTACACGTCAATCGAGTAGATGAGTTGTACCAAGATCCCAACGAAGAAGCTTTCCGAGCGCGTTTTGAACAAGATTTTAAGGGCTTGCCCGTCAGTTTTTCCAATTTCAGTGCCGAAACAGTAGAGGAGGGTTTGCAAACTTTTTGCCGTGTCAATGACATTCATATTTTAGCCATGCTTACCCACCACAAAACCCTCTGGGACAAAATATTTTGGGGCGGAAGTACGACTAAAAGTATGAGCCGCGCAACACGCTTGCCTTTGCTGGCTTTTCATAAATAGCGCTTCATATTTTATTATTAGAAAAATAGTTAGAGTAATTAATAATGAAACCAACATTCCATACCCTCACCGTAACCGACGTCAACGAAGAAACCAGCGATTGCTGTTCCATCGCTTTTGAGGTGCCTGTTGATTTAGAAGAACAATTTAAATTTGTGCAGGGACAATATTTGACCCTCAAAGCGCAAATCAACGGGGAGGAAGTGCGCCGCTCCTATTCCATTTGTACCAGTCCCAACGAGCAAGAACTGCGCGTGGCGATCAAGCGGGTTCCCAACGGTAAGTTTTCTACCTACGCCAACCAAGACCTCAAAAAAGGGGATCAATTGGAAGTGATGACGCCTACTGGCAAATTTTATACAGAATTGTCTTCTGGCAACGAAAAACACTATGTGGGCGTTGCGGCGGGCAGTGGCATTACGCCTATTTTATCGATTCTAAAAGCAGTACTAGAAACAGAGCCTAAGAGTCGGTTTACTTTGTTGTATGGCAATAAAAATACGCACTCTATTATTTTTAGAGAGCAAATAGAAGCTCTCAAGAATAAGTACATGAGCCGTTTGACGGTGCATTACTTTCTGAGTCGAGAAATGCTGGACGCCCCTTTGATGAACGGCCGTATTGACCAAGAAAAATGCGCGGCCATCTTTACCAAACTGTTGGAGGTAAGCGATATTGATGAGTGTTTTTCTTGTGGGCCAGAACCGATGATTTTTGCGGTGCGCGATAGTTTGTTAGAGCGAGGATTTGATGAGAAGAAGATTCATTTTGAGTTGTTTACGTCGCCTTTGGGCAAATTAGGGCAGGAGCGCAAGCGCGAAGTAAAAGCCGAAGACAAAGGCAAAGTAACAGATGTAACCATTCGCCTAGACGGCAAGGCTTTTCAATTTGATCTGCCGTTTGACAGCGATAATTTACTAGATGCAGCGCTCAAACAAGGAGCAGACTTGCCCTTTGCCTGCAAAGGCGGGGTGTGTTGTACTTGCCGCGCCAAGTTGGTCGAGGGTGAAGTAGAAATGGAAGTGAATTACGCCTTGGAACAAGACGAAGTAGAAGCAGGATTTATCCTCACGTGCCAAGCTTTCCCCACTACAGAAAAAGTGGTGGTAGATTTTGACGAAGTATAGAGAAATAGAATACCGTAGTGTTTAGTATAGAGCAAAAAATGGGTTCGTACATTGTTGCAAAATTGTCAAAAAGCAACTAATTTAGGGCTAGTTGAAACGAAAAGTCCTATTTTTTGATTATAATAAAAGCGTACGAACAGTTGTTAGCAAAAGCGTTGGTTCGAAAGTAACTAATCAACAGCTAATCAATTATTAAGGTTTAGCACAGTGCTTGCACTTTAATACAACGCAGATACTGCCAATAGAAAAAAGAACATTCAAAGTAATCAACCAACGATATTATGGAAAATAAATTGGAAAATTTAGAGGCTAAGTTTCAAGCTAAGGTAGACGGCGAGATCAAAATCGAGCCCAAGGATTGGATGCCCGAGAAATACCGCAAGACGCTCATTCGTCAAATTTCTCAACATGCCCACTCAGAAATTATTGGTATGTTGCCCGAAGGCAACTGGATCAAACGCGCGCCTACGCTGCGCCGCAAAATTGCTTTGTTGGCAAAAGTGCAGGACGAAGCAGGACACGGTTTGTACCTGTACAGCGCTGCCGAAACGTTGGGCATTACCAGAAAACAGTTGTTCGAAGATTTAAATTCGGGCAAAGCAAAATATTCCAGCATCTTTAATTATCCTACGCTAACATGGGCAGATATTGGAGCCGTGGGTTGGTTGGTAGATGGCGCGGCCATTATGAACCAAGTAATGCTCACACGTACTTCTTACGGCCCTTATGCGCGTGCTATGGTGCGCATTTGTAAAGAAGAGAGTTTCCACCAGCGTCAAGGCTACGAAATTATGATGAAATTGGCGCAGGGAACTCCTGAGCAAAAAGAAATGGCACAAGATGCCCTCAACCGTTGGTGGTGGCCTTCTTTGATGATGTTTGGCCCCAGCGATGCCGAGTCAACGCACTCTGCCCAATCTATGGCTTGGAAAATCAAGCGCAAATCCAACGACGAATTGCGCCAAGCTTTTGTAGATGCGACCATTCCACAAGCCGAATATTTGGGCTTGACCATTCCCGATAAGGATTTGAAATGGAACGACGAGCGCGGACATTACGATTACGGCGCAATTGATTGGGACGAGTTCTGGCAAGTCGTGAAAGGTGGCGGCCCTTGCAACAAAGACCGTCTGAAAGTACGCAACAAGGCCTACAACGAGGGGGCTTGGGTACGTGAGGCGGCTATGGCACACGCGGAAAAGCGCGCAAAAAGAAAAGCAGAACAACCCGCTGGCGCACAGTTAGGATAGCTGTTTTGAATTGGAAATGTTACAACCAACAGGAACATCCGTTCCACAATTTATTAAAACAATAGTAATTATGTCTAACAAAGGCTGGCCTCTATGGGAGGTATTTATCAGAAGTAAAGCAGGATTGCACCACAAACACGCAGGCAGCTTGCACGCCGCCGACGAAGGCATGGCCATCGAGAATGCCCGCGATGTCTATACCCGCCGCCAAGAAGGCGTCAGCATTTGGGTCGTCGAATCCAAACACATCACCGCTTCCTCGCCCGACGAAGGCGACATGTTTGAGGCGGCCAAGACTAAGCCGTATCGCCACCCTACCTTTTACGATATTCCAGACGAAATTGGACACATGTAGCCCGCTGCATGGAGGTAGGATAGAGGTATGGGAGAAAACCAACGCCTTGAAATCCATCTTATAAAAACAAATTATGCTTAGAATGTTACTCCTGTGCTTGCCCTTGTTGGTAAGCGCACCTCCTCTTTTTGCCCAGTCGGTACCAGTGCAATGGGCTGCCGAAGTATTGGGCTTTTCTTCTGAATATGTGTACGAAAAGTACCCCAAGCAGTACCGAGCTACCCAACTGCTAGGATCGCCCAATATTGTACCCGTGGATCAAGTAGTGACCGCAGCAGCATGGGCACCCAAAACGGCTGACAACCCCGAAGGGGAATGGGTCAAAGTAGGTTATGTCAATCCACAAACAGGCGTTCAACAAATCATTGTTGGGCAACAACAATACACCGATATAATTAGCCACATTTGGCTTTATGATGAAGCAGGAAAGGAGTATTTGGTTTACGAACAATTGCAGCAGCCTACTGAAAATCAAGGCAGTAAATTATTCAGCTATCGGATTGAGTCAACGCCCTATGCGGTGCAAGCCGTAAAAATAGCGCTGCGTACCGACTGGTTCGAGGGTTTTACACAAATTGATGCCATTGGTTTGGCTACGCATACCGACGAATACGTAGTCACGATCAATGAAGTGACACAGGTGGGTGAAGCGTCGGAGGTAGAACTAGTAGCAGCGGTCAACAGCGGCGCCGACGAACTGTTGCCATTGGTTGCGCCTGATGGCCGTTCTTTGTACCTCGTTCGACAAGACCACCCTCAAAATATTGTTCCCAACCAAAAACAAAACATCTGGGTGGCACCTATTGACGAAAACGACGAAGTTGGTACGCCTGTCAACATTGGTACGCCCCTCAACCACAAGAGAAACAGTGCTATGTTGTCTATTATGCCCGACAATCAAAAAGCCCTGTTGCTCAATGTATACAAGG
>CAYUZF010000058.1:8774-18923 GCA_964449615.1 uncultured Aureispira sp. | reverse complement strand
CTGCTTGGCACCTTCTGGAACCGTTCTGCTGATGTCGGTGATGCGTACCGAGCGCGTGGGTAAAAAAGACTTGTACGTTTCTTTTTGGCAAGAAGACAAAAACACTTGGTCGGTGCCCAAAAATCTAGGGCCAACCCTCAATACCGTTACGTCAGAATCTGCGCCTTTTTTGGCCGCTGATGGGCGAACCCTTTATTTTTCGAGCAAAGGCCATCCTGGTTACGGCAGCCAAGATATTTATGTAACGACTCGCCTCGACGATTCTTGGGAAAATTGGACCCAACCCCAAAATTTAGGCTCCATAATCAATACCCCCAATTACGATTCTTATTACACCTTGCCCGCTTCGGGAAATTATGCTTATTTTACGCGCTATACCCAACCCAAAGGAGGGCACTCGGAAATCTATCGGGTAAAATTAGCGCAAGCACAAAAACCTGACCCCGTGGTTTTACTTTCTGGGAAGGTCATCAATGCCGTAACAAAGGCACCGTTAGAAGCCGCTATTCTATACGAATCTCTGCGTTCCAAAGAACAATTGGGCGTTGCGCAGTCCAACCAAGAAACAGGTTTGTACAAAATCGTTCTGCCTGCGGGCGACGCTTATGGTTTTTTGGCGGAAGCCGACGGATACATTGCCATTAATCAGAACATGGATTTGACGGAGCTGGACGATTACGAGGAGCGGACATTAGACTTAGAGTTGATTCCTATTGAAAAAGGACAAACTATTCGCTTGAACAACGTATTTTTTGAGACGAGTAGATACAACCTTAAAGAAGCTGCAACGTTAGAATTAGACCGCTTAGTAGACTTGTTGGAGCGCTATCCGAAGATGCAGATTGAAATAGCAGGGCATACCGACAGCAAAGGAGGGGCAGATTACAACAAAACTCTGAGCCAGAACAGAGCCAAAGCGGTCTACGATTTTTTATTGAAAAATAACATACCCCAAAAACGCATTGAATATAAGGGCTATGGCGAAGATGCCCCTATAGCCGACAACGAAACGGAGAAAGGGCGCGCAGAAAATCGCCGCGTAGAATTTAAAATCATTCGCATTCGATAATAAGAACAAATGGATCAACAAAAAGCACTTTTTGAATACGTTTTAAGAATAGCAGACAATTCGCTTATTTTAGGCCATCGAGTATCGGAGTGGTGTGGACACGGCCCCAATCTGGAAACCGATATTGGATTGACCAACATTGCCTTGGATTTGGTAGGACATGCGCGCCCGCTCTTGGCTTATGCTGCCGAAATAGAGGGCAAAGGCCGCACGGAAGACGACTTGGCCTTCTTGCGCGATATTCGCGATTTTAAAAATGTGTTGTTGGTGGAACAACCCAATGGCAATTTTGCCGATACGATGGCGCGGCAATTTCTCTTCGATACCTTCAATTATTACTTTTTTGATGCGTTGCGAATCAGCAATGACGAGCAGTTGGTTGCCATTGCAGAGAAGGCCATCAAGGAATTAACCTACCATTACCGCTACAGCGCCGAATGGGTCATTCGTTTAGGCGATGGAACGGAGGAGAGCAAAGCAAAAATGCAAGCGGCTATAAATGATTTGTGGCCTTATGCAGGGGAGTTGTTCGCTGCAGATGAAGTAGATACGCAAATGCAGGAACTGGGAATTGGAGTTGATTTGGCCGCGATAAAAAACCTCTGGGAAGAACGCGTTGAGGTTATTTTAGAAAAAGCAACGTTGACCCGTCCAGAAGACAGCTGGGTGCAAAAAGGAGGCAAACAAGGTCGACACAGCGAACAAATGGGCTTGATCTTGGCAGAAATGCAATGGATGCAGCGCGCTTATCATAATATGGAATGGTAGAGCGTAAAGTATAGAGGAGGCTCTCTACCAACATGCCGCTAGAGAGCCTTCCAAACCAACGCCGCCGCGCCCAAGACCGCCGCATCGTTTTCCGATACCGTAGACAGCGCCAAGACAACCTTGTTGCGAAATAAATTGAGCATATTTGCTTCCATGTAGCGCTGGGTAGGCGTCAAAAGGAGATGCCCTGCATTGGCCAGACCCCCAAACAACACAATTAAGGACGGGCTGGAAATCGCGACCGTATTGGCCAAACTAAAACCTAAGATCTGTGCGGTATAATCAAAAATCTCTAAAGCTAGGGCATCGCCCTGCTCGGCACACCAAGCGTACGTTTCTAAGCAGCCGCGCCGCCCGCAGCCAACGAGCCGCCCGCCACGCTCCACAATCGTATGCCCCAATTCCCCCGCAAAACCATCGTGTCCATAGACCAATTCCCCATTGACAACAAAACCGCTTCCCAAACCTGTCCCCAACGTCACCATTACAAAATCGTTCTGTCCTTTGGCGACTCCAAACTGCTGCTCTCCAATAGCCGCCGCATTGGCGTCGTTGGTCACCCAAATAGCAACGTCAAAATACTGTTGGAACAGCGCTTTTAGAGGTACAATGCCTTTCCATTGCAAATTGGGGGCATTTTCTATGGTTCCTTTAAAATAATTGCCATTGGGTGCGCCGATGCCGATGCCCACCAATTCGTAAGCAGGTTGCTGCTGCAAAAGTTGTTTTAAACTATCGGTTGCCTGACGCACAAAACTGGCTGCGTCGCTGTGGCTGCGCGTCGACCAGCGGCCCCGTTCTAATACTTTGCCTTGTGGATCCACCAGCCCCCAAACCGTATTGGTTCCTCCTATGTCCATGCCTATAGCTACCTTTGTTGTACGCATATCGTGTCTAAATTGCAGGTAAAGTAATTTCAAAATGTATTTTAAAGGGATTGTGTGGGTCTGTAGGCGAGCGATAAACCATGTTGCCGTTGTGGTTGTCTACAATCTGATGAATCAAATAACCACCAATTCCCGAATGCCCTGTTTTGCCCGCATAATTGCCGTAGCTAATAAAATCGTCGAAGGAGAAATGGCTGGGAAACCCCTTGCCATCGTTTTTGTACTCCAGTACCACCTCCTGTTCATCCGCCGAAAGCCCTACTCTAAATAGAATGGTGTAATGCTTGCGCGCATCTGTAAAACCATGCCGTTTGGCGTTGTCGATCAGGTTGGTAAACAACGTCGTCATCTGGGTTTTGTCCAACGGGGCATAAATAGGAATTTCGTGTCCGTGCTGGTCTTCCTCCACCTCTATGCCGATGGTGAACACCTCGTCGTCCGCATAAGTTTGTTGAATACTTTCTAGAAAATCCTTAATTTTTGTGCGCTCCAATTTGAGTTTGCTGCGGTCTGCTTTGATAATATCGCTGGTAGAATCTAAGCTGTTGATCGAATGCACCAACATCGACTCTATACGATCTATCACCGTTCCCAAACTATCAATACTGCTGGCATCTTCATCCGCAAAAACGGGAAAAATAGGCTCGGAAAAATTTACACAACTCCCGTCTTCCTCTTTGTCTTTTAAATAATCTTTGAGGTTTTTAATTTCTGTGAGAACGGCAGGCAAGCGGTTTCCCAATTCGTGCTGTAGAGAAGAAATAATTTTGTGTTGTTTGCTCTGCGCCTGTTGCTTGCCCAAATTGAGATCGGCGCGCAGTTGCTCCACCTTGCGCTCTTCTTCTTGCAGCAAATGAATTTTTGTTTCTCGAACAATTTTGGCCTGTTCCTCCAACGACGGCAAGTTGATTTGCAGCAGCTCGAACTGCCCCTCCAAAATCACTTTGTGTTGGTCGTCTGTTTTATACATATTCAATTGCTGAATAAACAAACTGTCGTGCAACTGCAACAGTAGATACTCAATCAACACCTTATTCTCATCCACTCTAAATGTCATAATGTCTTCGTTGACCAAAATAGGCAACTGGTCGTAGACAAAATAACTCGCTTTAAAACGCCTTCCCGAGCGATTGATCAACAACATGGATTCGTTAATCATACGCCCCGCCACCTGTTTGACTTGACTGGTCGTAGGTATATTTTTAGTTTCTACCAAATAGTTGGTAATGGAGATGCTTAAGTTTTCTGGACGAACATAAGGCAAATCTCGCTGTGGCGTTTCGTCAAACCAGAGATGCGGACGCTCGGAGCGAAATATTTGTTCCAATTGAATCAACTGCCCGTGGTCGTCCAAAGCTTTTAGCTGTGCAATAAAGGGCGAAGCGTAGCGTTTTGCATCTAAGTTGTATTCGTTGAGAATAACTTGGTGAAGGGCGACTTTTGAAATGCAGGCTTCCAGTTCGTGCAGTTGAGGCGGCGTTTGTTGATGCAAAATTTGGGCAATGGCTTCTATTTGGTCGTGGTTGAGGCGGCGTTGCAGTTTGAACTGGGTATTTACTTGTAAATTGGCACCATTGATAAACAGCACTTGCTCTTTTTTTGCAGTGGATTTATTTTTATTCAATACCAAAATACAAATAGGGATATTAGTAGTTTCCAACAAACCATAAGGCAAGGTAATAACCGCCTCCAGTAAATCTCGACGAATCAAAAATTCGCGCAACTTGCGGTCATCGCGGTCGTTGGTTAACGTCTGAATGGGCAGAATGGCCAACACACGGCCTGTATCGTTGACTTTGGAAAGCATCTGCTGCACAAACAAACTATTGCCCGCTACGTGCGGTGTATTGACATCAAAAGGGATAAAGGTATAGGATTGTTGCCGAATGAGTTCACTAGGCAATGCTTTACCGAAAGGAAAATGCGCCACAGCGATATCCGCTTTAGGCTCTATGTCCTCGGGTTCCAACAGGGCGTCGCTGTTAATGATTCTAGCGCCGTAAGCGCCGTTGGCCCACAAATTCATTTTGCAGAGCGCCCAGATGTGAACATTTTGTTCTTGGCCACTGACGTATAAATCTGGTGCTGCCCGCAAAAAGGTGATTAAGGTAGAGCCTTGCCCTGCCACAGGGTCGTAAACTACTTCTTGGGCTTTGGGTTGTGCCAATGCCAGCAGCAATTTATTAATGGATTTGGGGGTGGTGCGCTTGACGCCGATTTTGCCTGCCCGCAGCGCTGTTTTATACAAAGCGTTATCAAAGAAATAACCAAACTCCTCAATGGAAATTTCTTCTTTAGACAGACTCAATTCTTCTAAGAGCAAGACTGCTTGCAGCAACAACTGTCCGTTTTGTTCCTCTTGCATGGCTAGGGCAAAGGGGGAGAAAATGCCTTGCAAAATGGGGTTGCGTTTGGAGAACACCATCAACGTATGGGTGAGTTGTAGAAGCGCTTCGTTGGTGTCGTCTACGGCATTTTTCTTAAAATCGGCACTCCAATTATAATCGGCTGGAATAACATTTAAAAAGGGCAATTCTCCCTCTTTGTACAACGCCAATATTCGTTTGTAAAAGACAAGAGACAACAGCACACTGCTGGCATTGTTGGCCTCCCAGACCCCACGCAGGGCATCTAAATTGAAAAAAAACAGCGTTTCTAAGGCTTGTTGTTTAGCAGAACTGGTCATGATGGTGTTTTGTGTAGAATTGACGACGTCTTTATAGCTGATAAATATAGCAACATAATCCGAAAAATGCTACATTTAATTTTTTTAGGCTGCTTATCTTCCAACAACTCTAATAAACATTTTAATTCCAATGCAACCACCTTCTAAAGACCCTTTGCACGGTAAAACGCTTTTAATGATTCTAGAATACTTGGTTGACTATTACGGCTGGGAGCATCTAGGCCACAAAATTCAAATTCGCTGTTTCAACCATGATCCAAGCATAAAATCCAGCCTCAAATTTTTGCGCAAAACCCCCTGGGCACGTACAAAAGTAGAAGCGTTGTACCTCCAAACAATTCAGCACTAACCCGCTTTTAACAACCAACGGTATGACTCCAACAATTTGTCCCTGCGGCAGCGGCGCACATTACGCCGCTTGTTGCCAACCCCTATTAGAGGAAGCTGCGGAAGCGCTGATGCGTGCGCGCTACACGGCACACGTGGTTAACGCGGTTGATTTTATAATACAAACGACGCATCCCAGTACGTATAAAGTAGCCGATAAGCAACACATTGAAGCATGGGTACACAGTACTACTTGGCAACAATTGCAAATACTGCAAACCCAGCAAGGCGGTCCGAATGACCAAGAGGGATTTGTCTTGTTCCAAGCGCACTACAAACAAAACGGCCAAGCAAAAGTCCACGATGAACATTCGTATTTCAAGCGGGAGCAAGGACGTTGGTACTTTGTAAAAGGCAGAACGCCCGTTGTAAAACAGCAGCCTGTGCGCCGTCAAAAAATTGCCCGCAACGCTCCTTGTTCTTGCGGCAGCGGAAAGAAATACAAACGCTGTTGTGGTTAGCCCTTTAAGGACGGCTATAGGGGAGAGCAAGAAATTTTTCATCTTTAGGGTGTTACACATTGTTAACGTTAGCAACTATATCCTAAAAACATGAAAACAACTTCTCTCTTTCGGTTTTCAGCCACTGAACAACTGGCCTTATACCAAATGTTCCACCAGCATTCTACCAACCGTTTGTTGCACTTGGTCGCATTGCCTTTGGTGATTTATAGCGGTTTTTTACTCTTGGATTTATTCACAGGGTCTTATGCCTTCTCAGCTCCTGCGGGCTGGCCGCCTAGCATTCCGCTCAATATAGGTTTCTGTTTGTTGGTGGGTAGCCTTGTGATCTACACTTCGCTGGACAAAGCGACTACCTTAGCCGTTATGGGCTGGACGTTGCCTTTGTTGCTCTTGTCTAATTGGACGGTTGCAGGCAATTCTTGGTGGTTTTTATTGAGCGTTGGAGGTGTTTTGCAGGTGTTGGGCTGGTATACGGCGGTGTATTGGGGACACGAACAAGTAGAGCCGCTTATAGAAGTAGAGTGCAAATGGTCTTCTACCAATTGTTATTTTAAACAGCATTGGTATGTGTTGCGGGAAGTAGGCCGCCCACCAACGCGCCTCGATGCTTGGGTGCAATACAGCATTGGCCCTTTTGCATCTACACTGGATTTGTTGTTTGCACTGGGCTACAAACCTTCTTGGAAACAAGATATTGAATTGTTGTGCGACCAAAAAATACACGATTTGGCAATGGGAAAACCCTTGTTTGAGCCTTTAGAGGTGGAGCAGTGGGAGCGATAAGCTAGAACATTACGCTGAAAAAATAAGAGGCATTGGAGCAAAAAACTCAAACAATGAATTATCTTTCTACTTCGCGAGTTAGTTTATTTAGAATTTCTCGACTAAAATCCCTAATAGAATGACCTTTTTAGAACAATTGCAAGCCGACTGGCTTTTTTATATGCTCAATGTACTGGGTTTTGTGGTCGTGGTAGCAACCACTTGGTTGCTGGTGCGCAGCAAGCAGGCCAATGCTTTGGCAGCGTTGCAGGAGCAACAGGCAACCGTAGACTTGGCCGCCAATACGGTGTTTTTGGGGCTGCAAGAGAAAATCGACAAAGAGCGGGAATATCTGCGCCGTTCGGTGCAGTTGCTGGAGCAAGCTTTGCGCAGCAACGACTTAAAAGCCCTGCGCGAGCATCGTTACCAGCTCATCCACAGCCTCCTACAAAACTACCGCCCCAAAGTTATGCGCCAAACACAGCTCTGGCAACACCATTATCAAAATAATCCTTCGCAACAGCAGCTACTGGCCAAACAAATGCTAGTTCCCTTCTTAGAAACTTGTAGACAAGTCATCGCGGCCATCAATGCCAAAGCCGTACTGGAGCAATTGCCTGCCAATAGCTTAGTGGATGAGGCCTTTGTAGGAGAGGAGCAGGAATTTGAATTTGCGTTTCAAGCGCTAAAAAACTGCGGGCGTACTCGTTGGGCCAAACAATACCGTAACGCTTTGGCCTTAGAGGCCACCCCAAACCCCGCCTAATCCATGAACGATCATTTACGCTTAAAGAAAATAAAAGAACTACACCTGTGGCAATGGGGGTTGTTTGTTTCGGTGGGTTTGTATCTAATTCGACAGCTGTATTACCTCATCCAAATGATGCAGTACTCAAGTGGAACGAATGAATCTACTTGGTTGATGTGGTTGGGAGGAACTGGTTTTTATTGGCTGACCTGTCTCTTATTGATTGTAGGCTATGGCTTTTCGGTTGCGGCGCTTGCTAAAATGCACCGCTTATTGGTCAACTATCGCACGACGCTACTTCCTAGAGATTTTGCTAGTGTGGTGCGGCAGCAACAATTGGTTTGGCGCTGTCTGGGGCTTTGTTTTTTGGTAGAATTGATAAGTGTATCGTACCAAGCCTTAGGTATGTATATCTACTACAATCAACAAGGGGCTACCCATTTCAAATTTTAATAGGCCATTATGAAAGAAGAATTACTCGATGATGAATCCTATGGTGAGGCCACTGTACAGGTGCATTTGCTGCCCCTTCAAAAGCAACAAAAAACGCTGCGTGGGGTAGGAATGGTATTGGTGGTTTTGAGCATTTTGGATGCCTTGCTCACGTTGTGGAACAGTTATTACATGACGGGTCAATTTAGGGCTATACATGCTGTTTATTTGGCGCAAGCTGGTTGTTTATTGGTTGCTGGTGTGCAGTTACTAAAAAAACACAAGACCTTTCAACAACCTGAACAACACAGCTTTGAAGAAAACGAAGCAACTTGGCTAGCGCATACCACCTCAATTAGTAGAAGTATTGCTTTTGCGCTCATGATCAGTATCTTCCAGACCATTGGAAGCTACTTTTGGTGGTTCTAAGCTAATACTTTAACCAAATGCTCGAAAAGAACGAATCTTATTGACTAGAACAGCAGTACAAAACTTGGAAAGGAAGGAGAACCATAAGCATCCTGTTTATTGTAAAAACAATGCTCTTCTTCATTTTATAAAACGAACCAGCTATGCCCCAAAACGACCAAGAACTTTACCAACATGCACTGCGCAAAACCACCCAATGGCAATTGCTTATGTTGCTCGCGCTGGGGGGCTTCTTGCTTCTACTCGTACTCCTTTTTGTAATCGAAGTCTTTTTTACGCACTATTGGGAGATAGGGACGATTTTATTGGGCGGCGTTTTGGGCTTGGGCTTGATTTGGGCTGCCTATTTTTGGAGCCATTTGCTGCGGAGCATTCTTGCTACTCGGCGCTATCTAGCGACCAATGAGGAAGCGCAATTGCTCAAGGCTTATCAACAACAGCGCCTTTTTTGGCAAAACATTGGAATTATGACAGGCTTGTTCCTCACCTTTGTTGTAGGACTGTTCTTGTTTTTGTTGGCTAGTTTTGGGATTCGATAAATAGATAAAACATGGAGGAGAACAATCAAAAAAAACTACTTCAACAAACGTTTTTTTGGCAATGGGTATTGTTAGTGGCGCTGGGATTGATCGGGCTTTTTGCGATCCCAGCATGGATAGCGCTAGGCAACCAGTTGTACGAAGGAAATTTAAGTGTAGTGGAGCTAATTGCTTACCTCGTCGCTGGCTTCGGCGGTATATATTGGTTGGTAAAAACGGTCACTTTACTATACAACAGCGCCAAAGCAACGCAGCAGTACCGCTCAAAAGAGCAAGAAGCCGACTGGATTTTGGCCCAACGCTACCAGCAGCGTTTCATGAAATACGTGTTTTTAAGTCCATTAATAGGCATTGCCTTGCTTTTTTTTGTGTTTGTTGCCGCAGCACTTACAGGGAATACCTCGTAGAATTTTTTTATCAAAATAACGACCATGACTGATAGTAATTTACTAGACGATATAGACGCAGAAGGACAGCAGTTGGGCGAAGCGCTGGTCTTGGCCGCTGCTATGGTGACTTGGTTGCGGCTGGTTTTGGTGGTAGGCGGATTGATCGCCATTGGTTTGTTTTGCTCAGGAATCATCACTTTGTTGTTTCTCGGAGCGCAACCAATGAGTTTTCTTATAGTTTTTGCAAGCTTATTTTCGTTTGGGCTAGGTGTATTGTGGCTTCGAGCGATGAGTGCCCAGTACCGATTCATGAAATGGCTGCACCGGCTTTCTACTTACCAAACGCAATACGACATCGACCATTGGGTCTACCTCAACGCTGCTATGTGGCGCTGGACAGGAATCGCAGCTTCGGTGAGTACGTTAGTATTTTTTTTTATTAATCTATAAGCCTACATGTGCAAAAAATATGAGCAGGACAGAAAAAGAGTGGTTGCAGGCGGGTTTGTTTTGGCAGCGCTTGCTGCTGTTGCTACTTATAGGGGGGGGGGTAGCCGCTATAAGTATGGGAACGTATACTTTGATCGTA
>CAYUZF010000058.1:8433-8764 GCA_964449615.1 uncultured Aureispira sp. | reverse complement strand
AGAGCAACCCTACTATTCCTCTATCGAACTGTCTTTGCTTATCTTTGGGTTCATCTTAGGGCTTGGTTTGGGGAGTGCTTGGCTTTTGGAACTGTACCAAAGCACCAACAGCACCAACGCCTATTTGCAGGCAGAGCACGACCCAGTATTATGGCAGCAAATTTGGAAGCAGCAGAATAATTTTTGGCAGTATTTTACCTATGTTTGGGCAAGCGCCACCTTTGTCGTTTGGTGGGTTGTTGTAATTGCTTTTCTTGTACTAGATGCCTTTCCTAAAGGACTCCTTCAATAGCAGAACTATGCTTCACGACGACGAATTATTGGACAACAA
>CAYUZF010000058.1:7220-8423 GCA_964449615.1 uncultured Aureispira sp. | reverse complement strand
TTCAGCCATATTTGAAGACCAACCAATGTTGATGCGCTGGAGAAAGTGGTCGAGGTTTTTGCTCGTGGCCAATGCGGTGTTGGCGGGGACTGCGCTTTTTGTCGTTTGGACCATGCTGGGCTATTTCAAAACCTTCAATTGGCGCGGCTATTGGTTGCTGGTGTTTATGACAACAGTTACCTTCACTTTGTTCTACAGCATTCAACAACAAGAGCGCTTCTTAGCATGGCTCAAACAGACGTTAAACGACCAACGGACTTACGACCGTGTGCAGTGGAGTCAGTGGGTTTATTTATTTTATAGAAGTGTCGTACTCAATTTAATCCTTGCAGGTCTCACTTACTTGTTCTGGAGCTTGATTCTCTAGTAACCTCTACGAAATCACAAAGCTACTACTTCCTCCACCGCATAAATCCGCGCTTCTAAGGGCTGCTCCAACATCGGCGTTGCTTTTTCCATAAATTCCTTAAAATAATCCTGCACCACATGAAAATCAATGGCGGCTTGGTCGCGCCACTCTTCCACAAAAATAAAGGTATTGGGTGCCAATTGGTCTTCCGAAAAACGGTAACTAATCAGCCCTTCTTCTGCATGCGATTGGGGCGTAATCCAGCGGCACAGCTCTAAAAAATTAGCGCGCTGTGCTTCTTTGATCGTCCAAGTTCCAATTAGTAATTTCATACAAGAGTGTTGGTTGTTTAAATAGAAAAAGCTTCTACTGAAGGAATCAATAGAAGCTGTTTTTGTTCAATAATAAGTCTAAAGAAAGTTAAAACTCTGTCGCTTCCAATTCTTTTTCCTGTCCTTTAAAAGCCGCCATTGGTTTCAAGCCCAACAATTCGAACATCATTTTATCTTGGTTGACATCGGGGTTAGGGGTGGTCAGTAACTTCTCCCCGGCAAAAATGGAACTTGCGCCTGCCATAAAACACAAAGCTTGTTCCGCCACAGGCATTTCTTGGCGCCCCGCCGATAGACGGACTTGCGACAAAGGCATAATAATACGAGCCGTAGCAATCATGCGCACCATTTCCCAAACTGAAACCCGTTCTTGATTTTCTAGCGGCGTTCCTTTCACAGCTACCAACGCGTTTACAGGAACCGATTCGGGGTGTTTGGGTAAATTAGACAAGGTGTGCAACATCGTAATGCGGTCGCTGGGCGTTTCTCCCAAGCCAATAATACCACCACTGCAAACATTCA
>CAYUZF010000058.1:4528-7210 GCA_964449615.1 uncultured Aureispira sp. | reverse complement strand
TAAGGTATCTAAGCGATCTTTGTACGTACGGGTGGTAATAATCTCTGCATAATGCCCTTCTGAGGTATCCAAATTGTGGTTATAAGCATGCAAACCCGCATCTTTCAACCGCTCGGCTTGTTCTTTGGTCAACATACCCAGCGTACAACAAACCTCCATACCTAGAGAATTGACTCCTTTAACCATGTCCAAGACGCGGTCAAATTGCTTGTTGTTTTTCACATTGCGCCAAGCCGCCCCCATACAGAAACGGGTAGAACCGTTTTGAGCAGCGATGCTCGCTTTGGTCATGACTTCGTCCAAAGACAACAAGCGTTCGGGCTCTAAATCGGTAGAGACTTGCACTTCGCTCGGGTCGTTGTGCTGGCGGTGTACCGTAGCCGCCTCATAAATCAATTCCAAAACAGGTTTGTTATAAATCGCTTCAATTTCTTCTTTGGTCCAATCGTTGCGTAAGCTCATAATAATGCGTAGTTTATATAACGGTTTATGGCAAATGATACGCCTCAAAAACAATCTGCTGCTTTTGGTAGCGCTGCCTGATCTTCTAAATTAGGTAAACAAATGTAGTCAATATATTTAAGAGGCAACCCGCATAGCGCATAAAAAATGCCCTTTTTTGAGGGAGTTGTTGCAAAGGCTATGAATCGGGGGACAAGCTTTTACCTGATGCAGACAGCAGCCTATCGAGGGGCAAATTACCAGGAAAATGATCGTGGTAAAGCACCCGCTGTGCCTGTACTAGATGCCGCTCATCGTGGTAAACCAGAATTTTAAGCATATCGCCCAAGCGAATACTGACCAATCCGAAGGCCCCTGCATACACCCGCGTTTTCTCTATGTTTATAGCCGTCGCTTGTGTCAAAAATTGTTGTAGACGCTGCTGGTTGTCGACAAATCGATCAAAAACTTCTTGGCGATTGAGCGCCTGCTTATCGTCTAAACTCGGCACGTATTTTTGAGGTGCGTCTATGTGTTTTTTGATCTGGTTGTTGGCGCGCAAACGCAACTTGCTCACGTAATAATGCCCCAACCAACCTCTAGTAAATGTCTTTTGTGGTTTAGAGCCTTTTTGTTGAGCGTTTTTAATAGCCTTTTGAGTAGCAGGGAAGTAGAAATCGGCCACATAATTTAGGTGGGCCAAACATTCCAAAATACTCCACTTGTGGGGGGCTTCGCGCCAGTTGAGTTGTTGGCTATTGAGTCGCGTAAAATCACGCAAAGCAATTTCAGTTATCCGTTTGTTCAAACGATTCAAGTCCCGCAAAAGCGCTTGACTGTCAACAGTTTTTGGCATTGATAGAAGGAATTAAATGAGCGATCAGCGCTGTTACTAAAAAATGACCGTTAACAATAAATAAGCACCCGTCACTATACCAACCAAACCAGACAACACTTTATAAGGCGTTAACTTTTCGTACAACTCTTCGCCTTTCTTGCGGGATTTTTCATCCATCTCGTCCAAGATCATTTCTTGGATCATAGGAAAACCCAATAAAAAACCCATGACAATACACGCCCCAATACAAGCCGCAGAAAAAACACCCAAAAAGAAGCTTAACTTAAAATACAAGGTGATTTTGAAAAGGGAAAAAATAGACATTATCAGCGCAGCCGCTCCAATAAAAGCTTCGTAAGGACGAATTTTTTCAATTAATTTGGAAGCGTCGGGCATTTTCTTAATAACAACAGAAGAGGCTGCTAGTAAACCTGTTACAATAGCTAACAAAGGCAATAAAGCGGTCATAATAAAGGTGTTTTTTAAGTTGCTTGTTAGGCAATAAAACCAATAGATTAGGAAGTGGGAAACTAGTTGCAACATGAATATAGACCGTTAAATGGGTTATTTTTGTACCAGATGGTTTCAAAAACTAGCCAATAAAACGACTTGCTGCATTATAGGCAAATGCAGTAATAAAGATATAAAATAGTTGGGGCAAAGCAGACAAAGCGGACAGCTTTTTATTAGAAAAGTAACGAAAGCCCCTTGCGGTCGCCCTTAGAAAAACTAAAATTTTTCGTAAAAACTAGTTTTTTTGTAGTACTTTTGCGGCATATTTAACGGTTGCTGCTCGAAGGAGCAAGGCCTTCTAATCACAACTAGTAGACTGTCGAATGACTGCGTCCGTAAACATTGCTGTACTGATCCCCGCTTACAACGAAGAAAATGCTGTTGGAAAAGTAATAGCAGCTTTGCCCAAAGCGCTCGTAACCAACATTGTGGTGGTCAACAACAATTCCAATGACCAAACCGCCGTAGTGGCTAGGGCAGCAGGCGCTGTTGTAGTGGACGAGCCTAGACAGGGCTACGGATTTGCTTGCTTAAAAGGTATGGCCTATTTGAAGACCTTAGCGCAAACACCCGATATTGTAGTTTTTATAGATGCAGATTATTCAGACCATCCCGAAGAACTTCCGCAATTAGTGGCACCAATTTTGGAAAGGGATGTAGCAATGGTGATCGGCTCGCAAAAGAGCGCGGATCTATGACACCTCAGCAGGTTTTTGGAAATTGGCTGGCAACGCGTTTGATCAAATGGTTTTACGGCGTGGTATTTACCGATTTGGGGCCCTTTAGAGCCATTCGCTACCGCGATTTGATGGCGCTAGACATGCAGGACCAGACTTACGGTTGGACGGTGGAAATGCAAGTGAAGGCCGCCAAACAAGGCATGCGGGTGG
>CAYUZF010000058.1:4100-4518 GCA_964449615.1 uncultured Aureispira sp. | reverse complement strand
AGGAAGTCCCCGTTTCCTACCGCGTACGTGTCGGTCAATCCAAAATATCAGGAACCATCAAAGGAACCATTTTAGCAGGATATAAAATTATCACAACAATATTCAAATATAGATAAACGTGGAATTACTAATTATTGCGTTGTACACGCTACCGCTCCTCTTCATTTTTCTTTATAGTTGTATACAATTACATCTAGCCATCAGTTTCTGGTGGAGACGTAGAAAAGAGAAGAACAATGCTGTAATGACAGAGGATTTTGTCCCAACAGTAACCATCCAATTGCCTGTATACAATGAATTGTATGTCGTTGAGCGTCTACTTGATGCCATTGTTCAGTTGGATTACCCCAAAGACAAAGTCGAAATTCAAGTCTTGGATGATTCGACCGACGAAACGGTGAAGATTATTGCCGACAAA
>CAYUZF010000058.1:1435-4090 GCA_964449615.1 uncultured Aureispira sp. | reverse complement strand
GAACATCGAGCATGTGCGTCGTCCAGAGCGCATAGGTTTTAAAGCTGGCGCTTTGGCGTATGGCTTGACCATTTCAAAAGGGGAATTTATCGCAGTGTTTGACGCGGACTTTATTCCACATCCCGACTTTTTGAACAAAACGATTCCTTACTTTAAAAATGATAAAATCGGAGTGGTGCAAACGCGTTGGGAACACATGAACAAAGATTATTCGTTCTTGACCCAAATGCAGGCTTTAGCTTTGGATGCCCACTTTGTAGTGGAACAAATGGGGCGCAATATGTCGGGCCACTTTATGAATTTTAACGGTACCGCAGGGTTGTGGCGCCGTGCTTGTATCGAAGATGCGGGCGGCTGGTCTTCGGATACCTTAACCGAAGATTTGGATTTGAGCTACCGCGCCCAACTCAAAGGCTGGGAATTCAAATATTTGGGCGATGTAACCACGCCCGCCGAATTGCCCGTAGCGATGAACGCTTTCAAAAGCCAACAATTCCGTTGGACCAAAGGCGCTGCGGAGTGTGCCGTCAAAAACTTGCCCCGCGTTTTTAAAGCAAAAGACATGGGGATGATGGACAAAGTACACGCCGTTTCTCACTTGATGAACACGGGTATTTTTATCTGTATTTTCTTGCTTTCTCTGAGCAGTATTCCATTGGTTTGGATTCAGCATACTTATGCGGGGCAGGATGTTATCTACAGTAAAATTTTAGGCTACGCTGCGTTGGGTTCTTTTAATATGGTGATGGTGACGCTTTTCTTCTGGCTTTCTTACGAACACACTAGAGGCGGCTTTACCATTAAAAACCTCTTTTCCTTTGTCATCCGCTTTCCGTTCTTTTTGGCCTTGTCTATGGGAATGGCTTTGCACAACGCCATGGCAGCAATTGAAGGCTATGTTGGTAAGAAAACGCCTTTTGTGCGCACGCCCAAGTTCAATCTGGAAGACGCTAAAAAGCCAGGTTGGAAAAAGAACAAGTACTTATCGAAAAGCGTAAGCCCTGTGGCAAAAATGGAATTGGTCTTGGCGCTGCTATTTTTGAGTACCATTATAATTTCCTTGTACTACGGCATTGTAGGCATGTTGCCCTTCCATATCTTGGTTTTTGTCGGCTATAGTATTATTAGTGGGTATTCGTTTGTTCACGCTAGAATGATGAACTAGATTAAACCAACACAAACGATAAAATTTAGATAAACACTAGCTTTTACCAGGCTAGTGTTTATTTTTGTTTGAACAAAACCGAAACGACGATAAGAACACAATGAACAAGAAAAGATATACGATTACAGCGGCGCTGCCGTATGCTAACGGCGCATTACATTTGGGACACTTGGCAGGAGCCTACCTACCTGCCGATATTTACGCGCGTTTTTTGCGACTGCAAGGAAAGGACGTGGCGTTTATTTGTGGCTCGGATGAACACGGAGCGGCCATTACACTGCGCGCCAAGAAGGAAGACCGCAGTCCGCAAGACATTATTGATACCTACCACGAAATCAACAAAGGCAGCTTTGAGCAGCTGGGAATCTCTTTTGATAAATATTCGCGTACCAGCCAACACATCCACCACGAAACCGCACAGGAATTTTTCAAAACTCTGCACGAAAAAGGCGATGAGTTTGAAGTCAAGGAGAGTGAGCAGTATTACGACATCGAATACGACCAGTTTTTGGCAGATCGTTACATCAAAGGCACTTGTCCTGTATGTGGCTACGAAGAGGCCAACGGTGACCAATGTGAGAATTGCGGAACGGCGTTGTCGCCGTTGGAGTTGATCAACCCGCGCTCGGTATTGAGTGGGAATGCCCCTGTTCTAAAAACAACCAAACATTGGTATTTTAAATTGGATAAACACGCCGATTGGTTAAAAAAATGGCTGAACGAAGGCGTGGTCGATGGCGTAAAATTACACGAACCCAATTTATGGAAAAAGCATGTTTTGGCGCAGTGTAATTCTTGGCTGGAGCCTAAAATGGATGAGCAGACAGGCGAGCAAGTAGGCGGGCTGTTGCCGCGTGCTATTACCAGAGATTTGGATTGGGGCATTAAGGTGCCTTTGGAAGAAGCCGAGGGAAAAGTCTTATACGTTTGGTTTGATGCGCCGATTGGGTACATCTCGGCTACCAAAGAATGGGCGTACGAAAACGCCAAAGATTGGGAAGCGTATTGGAAAGATGAACACACGGAGTTGGTGCATTTTATTGGAAAGGACAACATTGTTTTTCACTGTATCGTCTTCCCTGCGATGCTTAAGGCACACGGCGAGTACGTTCTACCCAAAAATGTTCCTGCTAATCAATTCCTCAATTTAGAGGGCCGCAAGTTTTCTAAATCCAAAGGCTGGGTTATCGAACAGCACCAGTATCTGAAGGATTTTGCCGATTTTCCAAACAAAGAAGATGCGTTGCGTTATGCCCTCATCCGCACGTTGCCAGAAAATAAGGACGGCGATTTTAAATGGGAGGAGTTTGTGGCGTTGCACGACAATGAACTGGTGGCCAACCTGGGCAATTTCATCAACCGCGTGGTGACGCTGACCAACAAATATTACACGGGAATTGTTCCTGTACCTTATCAAACACAATTGTTAAAAGGGGTAGAAGAGGGCAGCGACGTAATGGCGGGTGCAGTATACGAAGATTTGAGCATCA
>CAYUZF010000058.1:0-1425 GCA_964449615.1 uncultured Aureispira sp. | reverse complement strand
ATCAAGATCGAGCAGTTGGAAAAACACTTGCAGCATTTTGAGTTTCGCCAAGCGGTGCAGACCATGATGGAAGTGTCGGCTTATGCCAATACGCTCTTGCAGCGCAACGAACCGTGGAAGGTTTGGAAAACAGCACCCGAATCGACCATGGTGCAAACGGTTATGAATTTGAGTTTGCAAATTGCGGCGGCTCTAAGTGTGCTTGTACAGCCTTTTTTGCCGTTCACGGCGGCCAAGCTGCGCCAATTGTTGCGCCTAGAACCGTTGCAGGCAGGCGATTTCGAAGCGTTGCAGCGCCAGTTCCGTTTGGGGAAAGGCATTGTTGCCGATGGCCACCAAATTGGGCAGCCCGAATTGTTGTTTGCCAAAATCAACGACCGCAAAGACAAATCGCGCTTGGCACTCATTGAGCGCCAGCAAGAAAAAATCAATTTGCTCATTGCAGAACAAGAGCAAGCAGAGAAAGTGTTAGAGCCGTTCAAGGCCAATTGTACATTCGAGGATTTTATCAAAGTAGATTTACGCGTAGGAACCATTCTCACCGCCGAAAAAATCAAAAAGTCTAAAAAACTCCTAAAATTAACCGTTGATTTGGGCTTGGAGCAACGCACGGTAGTTTCGGGGATTGCCTTGCACCATGCTCCTGAAGCAGTGGTTGGCCAGCAAGTGGTGGTGGTCGCCAATTTGGCACCGCGCAAAATGATGGGCATCGAGTCACAAGGCATGATTTTGATGACAGAAAATGCAGAAGGTAAATTGCTTTTTGTAGAGCCGCAGGCTTCTGCCGTCAACGGCACCCCTATTTTATAGCATACTTTATACACCTACTTATATGCACCAATTATTAGTACTTTTCTATTGTTGCTTGGCGGCACTGTCGTTGCAGGCCCAAGTAGACGACCAAGAAGAGCCTGAATTATTGAAAGAATACGTGCGCAGTTTTGCCTTGCAAGAAAAAGATACCATTCTCATCGCGCTTAATGTACCGTATGAAATTGTGGAATGGGATCGCCGTTTGGTAAGGACTTTTTCGCAGGTAGAATCTTTTTCGCTACCCAAAGATTACTTGCGCCGTTTGTCGATAAGGGGGCGCTACAGCGTAACCAGTACCCGCGACGAGCACGTATTAAAAGTAAAAATGGACAAAATTGGGCATTACATTACGGTACAAGGACAACCTTTGACGGATGAAGTGGCCGTGAAAGTTTATGTGCCTGCGGATTTTCCGCTCAAAGTAGTGTGCAGCAGCAAAACGCCTACGGAGCAGTTGGAAGAACTGTGGTTGCAACAAGAAGTGCTAACACGGCAGCTCAACAATCCCATCAAACGCGCCATTAATGCAGATTTCTATCCCGACTTAAATTTTCAAGAAGGAGAAATCTTAGCGGCAACCCTAGCAGGGCCTGGTACGCGTTTTTTAGAATT
>CAYUZF010000057.1:22324-24833 GCA_964449615.1 uncultured Aureispira sp. | reverse complement strand
CTATGTACTTATGGTAAAGAGTCCGATGGCACTGCTATTCTATGCTGTGAACAGCGTCCCAACAGAGAAACGGTAGAACAACTGCTACAATTCACAACTTATCAAGAAGGCCACTACCCCCACCTTTTGGTTTTGATTGAACAGGGCGATCTTTCGCGCAGCGAAGAAAACATGGGCAGCGCCAGAGTGGTGTACCGCTACAAACAAGAAATGTTGGATGAATTGGTAGATTTTAGCGGCTATTTTAGAACATTGCAGCAGCGTTTTGAGGCGGCGCCTGTCTATGTGGGCAGTCCCAAAACACTGGCCGACCTCTACACGCCCTTGAGCGCTCGTGTCGATGCTTCTACTGCCGCCCACGTTGATAACGTAGAGCGGTATGCTTTAGATTGGGCGGCGCGGGACAGCCCCCTGCAGCATCTTGCCATCTTGGGCGACTATGGACAAGGAAAAAGTGTGTTGTCTCTCAAATTTTGTTTGGCCTTGAGCCAAAAAGAGCAAGCGCGTGTTCCTATTTTAATAGAGTTGCGCGGCAAAAGCCCCCGTACCATGAACCCCGAAGAGTTGTTGTTTGTTTGGGCGCAACAATACGGCATTGCGCCTGGAGCCTTGCTCAAATTGCACGAAGAAGGACGCTTAATTCTAGTCTTTGAAGGATTTGATGAAATGGACTTAACGGGGGATCGCTCCATGCGTTTGGCGCATTTTCGGCAGCTCTGGAAATTTGCACGAGCCCCAAAAGCAAAATTACTATTTACAGGACGCAGCAGCTTTTTTATAGACAATGCCGAGCAGCGACAAGCACTGGGTACCCGCCATTTGACGGCTGAAAATCGTCCTTACTGCGATTTGCTGCATTTGGAGTTGTTTTCTCCCGATCAATTGTTGGTGAGTTTACGGCATGCCGAACCTTCGGTGCGCAATAGCATTCTACAAGTTTTGCAGCAGCAGGACAACCAACAAGACAGCAGTTTGTACGACCTTTTGGCGCGGCCTGTCACGTTGTCGTTGGTTACGCTTATTTGGAAAACGGCTTATTTCACCAAGCGCAAGCAGCAATTAACTTCGGCTTGGGTACTGCGAGAATACCTCCAGTTTGCCTACACGCGCCAGCAACAAAAAGACTTGCAACATCCACTTACCTTGATTGAACGCCAGTATTTTATGATGGGTATTGCGGTAAGTCTTGTGCAACAAGACCACGTAGTCAACCGCATCAACCAACAGCAATTACAGTGTATGGTAGAGGAGTTATTGGTCTGTCTTCCAGCATCTATATACACGACCCCATCCGAACGCCAAGAGGTACGGGGCCCGTTGATAGAACGTTTTTCCAAAGAGGGCGAACTTTCTGCCGAACAAAAAGCGGCTATTCTAACAGACATCCGCACCTGCGGCATTTTGGTAAAAGATACCAGCCAAGATGGCTATTTTAAGTTTGCGCACCAATCCTTTTTAGAATACTTAGTGAGCCAGTATTTTGTAGCGCAACTGTTGAGAGAACAAGACCTGCTAAAAGCCATGAGCTACGGCATTCAAAAAGCATTTCCTCAACTACAAATCCCTCAATCGCCCGAAGTCATCAAACTAATGGGCGAACTGTTGGCCAGTCAATACCTGCCCGACAGTTCCTATTCTGCCGCCCAGCAATTGCAAACCATGTTGGAACTAAACGTGGTGGCGCTCTACATCGGTTTTATGAAAAAGAAAGCCTACTTAAAGCCCATTCCTGTTTTAATAATCTTCTCAAGCGCTCTTTTTGCCACGCTTATTTTTTTTATTATTTTAAAAATACTTACCAACGACTTGGCAATGCTTTCAGAGAACGGCACGACTGTTTTCCTACTTTATTTTTTAATAATTTTCTTCTACCGCCGTATTAGCAAATACATCCACCACAAAGGGCAAGGAACACTGCTCAAAGCCCAAGTTTGGTACAAAGCTTGCGAAGCGCGGCAGATTGAGCGGCGCGCCCAACGCAGTGTTATAGGCAACCATACCTTGCGTTATATCGAGCGCTACTTGCGCCGGCAAGGCATTCCAATTTCTAAGTTATAAGCTTCCTATCAAGCAACAAAGGAGACGGGATAGCCATATTTGGCAAAAGAAATGGTATTTTATGCCTTCTCTTCACGAACCGCTATCCTTATGTCGCTTTACCACCGTTCTGCTGCAAAAAAAGAAGTACTGGCTTTGTACGACCAGAAACTGGCCCGTTGGTCCTTGCCCTACACGTTACGGGATGTTCCGAGCAGCTTCGGGCAAACGCGGGTTATTGTTACGGGCGATGCCGCTCTTCCGCCTTTGGTGTTGGTGCATGGCGCCAATGGTTGTGCGCCTGTAGCACTGGACGTCTATCCCAGCTTGGCCCAGCATTTTAGAGTGTATGCCGTCGATGTTTTGGGGCAGCCCAATCGAAGTGCCGAGGTAGCGCTTCCCTACAAGGGAGCTGCTTATGGCCAATGGTTCAACGAAGTATTGGAAGGCTTGGCGCTAAAAGAAGTGGTCT
>CAYUZF010000057.1:6883-22288 GCA_964449615.1 uncultured Aureispira sp. | reverse complement strand
AAAAGCCTTATTGGAAGATCAGAGTCGTGTAAAATCGGCCTATTTGGCACAACCTGCGGGTGTGGTGGCAGGCAATCTCTTCAAAGGTATTTTTCAATTGTTTTTGCCGATGCAACGCTTTATCAAAACGCGCCAAGAGCGGCACTTGCGTAAATTTGTCGGCGCTATGTTTAGCGAAGAAGATCCCTTTGCGTTGGCTTATATGGGTGCTGTGGTGCCTAATTATAAATTGGATTTTAGTCCCATTCCCAACATCAGCGCCAAAGAAGCCCAGCGCATACACACGCCTATTTCCTTCATTGGCTCAGCCAACGACCTGCTTTTCCCTGGCAAAAAACTCTTGCGCCGCGCCAAGAAAATTTTCCCCAACCTCCAATACGGTTTGTTACTTCCCACAGCAAAACACGTTCCTGCTGCTGTTGACCAGCAAAAAGTAGAGGCGCTAATTATAGAAAACGAAGTGGGGTTGTAACGGCACGTTGAGCAGCATTGTAAAATTTCTCCGCTGCTACCAACCAGTAAAAAGTAGAAGCGTTGATGGTAGCCCCCTCTCTAAACGCCTTTGGCTACTCGCTCAATTGGTTACTTGTAGGGAAATTAGCCGTTTTTCTACGCGCCGCCCAAGTCGCATAAGTCGTTACCAACAAAATAAGACCGCCTCCCAATAAAGTACGTGCAGTTGGCCACTCGCCCAGCAGCAAAGCCGCCGCTACAATGCCATACACAGGCTCCAAACTCGCAATCAAACTCGCCGTTTGTGCCGACACCGTTTGGAGGCCGCGAATAAACCAGCCGTGTGCCAGCGCTGTAAACACCACCCCCAACAACAGCAACAAGCCCCAATCACGTGGGGTCAAGACCAGCGATTGCCCCAGCAAAAACGGCAGCAACAACAGTGCTGCGCTCGCATCTTGGTACCAAGCAATTACCCAGGGCGAATAATCCGCCACCCAACGGCGGTTGAGAATGGACAAAAGGGCAAAACTAGCGCCCGAGAAAATACCCAACAGTACGCCTGTGGTACTGGGCGCTTGCCAATCCCATGTAGGCAGCACCAGCGCCACCCCCAACAAGGTGAGCAAGGCCAGCAACAAATCTTGGCCTTTTGGTTTGGTCTTATAAAACAACGGTTCTAGCAAGGTCGTAAATACCGGAAACGTGGCAAAGGTCAACAAACCTACCGCTACACTGGCATACTGAATGGCCGCAAACAACGCCACCCAATGCGCCGCCAGCAACGCCCCCAATAAGAAAAAATAACCGTAATGCCGCCGCTCTGTCAACTGCAAGGACAGTCCTTGCCAACGCAGTCCAAGCCACAAAGCCAGCGCCGCAAAACTTACCCGCCCCAATACAATCACCGTTGGCGGCAAAGGCAATAATTCGGCAAAAAGTCCCACCAACCCAAACAGCAACACGCTGGCATGCACATAATACAAGCCACTGGTATACGCGCTTTTTCTTTTCATACAATCTAATAATCCATTGGTGCCAAACACAAGTTCAAGCGTCAAACGAAGTGTCTTTTGGACTAACGCAACAAAAATCATCGGCCAACAACAATAGTAGGTAGAACCAAGCAATAAACATTTATAAAAAAGTAATGCCAAATTTTTTAGCCACAGCGGCGCGTTGTTTGGGCGTGGGGGCTTCCAGCGTTTGCAGTTGCTCAAAAAAGGCTTCGAAGTTTTTTCCTGGGAAGACGTAGTTTAGGACGCGAGCCGTAGCGGGTCCTTTGGTAGCGATGCTGTGTGGAATGCTGCGTGGCAAATACACCATATCTCCCGCCTTGCCTTCGTAGGTTTCATCGCCGAGTGTCAACAGGACTTCCCCTTCTAAGACGTGAAAAATTTCATCCTCATGCTGGTGTACGTGTAGGGGAACGCTGCTGCCTTCGGGCATGGTTCCCTCTACCAAATACAGGTCGCCCCCTGTGGTAGCGGCATCGAGTTTTAGGCGGCGGCTTTCGCCTAAGAGCGAACGGCCAGAGACGTTGGCAGGAATAAAGCTTGGTGTTCTAGACATGGTTTGTATTTTTGTTTTTAAACAACTTCTTTATAAAAAGAAATCCTGCATCAGCGTTGCTTGCGTTTTTTACGCGTTTTCTTTTTCTTTTTCTTTTTTGATTTTTTATTGCCTTTGATCACCGAGCAGTGGCTGGTAATGATGTACTCGCCCAGTTCCATAAAATGGTCGCTTGTCAGTTGGTAAGCAATAAACGGGTGTTCTAACAGAAAAATTTCATACAAAATGTAAGACTCTACGGCTCCATTTTCCAGCGCTTCTTTGAACGCCATTAAAAAGGGCTCTTTGCTCAATTTCTTCTCTCCTACCTCGTCTACCAAGTACAGCGCCATCAACGCTTCTTTCTCCTGTGCAATCGACGGCTGCCCAAAGGTTTCCTGCATTTCTTCGCTGTGGCTGGGTTCAAATTTCCAAACCGCTTTTGCCAGAGCGTAGCCCATCCAGCCTTCGCCAAACGCTACTTTTATGTCTATGGAGTCTTTGCGCTCTAGCGCAATTTGTGGAACAAACTGCCAATTCTGGTATTCCAACCCATTGATTTCTAATATTTTGGTCATTTCCTCCAGCAGCAGCGGGTGGTTGCGGTTGAGCAAATGAGCCGTCAGGTAAGGCGCAATACACTCTTGGAGTTTGCCCTCGTCCAACATCGCCCGCCCCAGAAACCAGTGCGCCATGTAGTCGATGAAATTTTGCTCAATTGCCCGTTTGTAAAAAGGGATGGCCTTGTAAACCTCGCCCTCTAAATGGTAGGTTTGTCCGATGTAGACTAACAACTTGGAATACTCTGGATGCAGTTGTAAGAGTTGGTCGTACAGCAACCGAGCCGCTTCGTATTTTTTGTTTTGAAATAACCCCTCTGCTTCTTCCTTCAACACTTCTGCCTTTTCCGTCAACACTACTTCTACCGTTGCAAAGCCATTGCCTTCGGTTTTGCGGTAAAAAACATTGCTGTTGAGGGCAATGTCTTTCTCCGCTTCAATCGGTTCCTCCAAAGGCTGTAAGGAATAGTTAAAAGTAGATTTTTCTAAAATTTCTAACAACTCAGCGGGATCGTGCAAGTCTTGCGCACCCAAAAACAACGGACTGCTCCATAATAGCAATCCAATAATTATTATTCGCATACTTAAGATACATTAGATTTGTTAGTCCATAAATAGCCCCTTATAAAGTTACACTAAGTCTAGCTTTTTTTAAAGAAAACAGCATATAAACAGACATAACTACTTTTTATTTTTTAGAAGTGGCGGCAGCATTGTAAGATAACTTTTGGCGTCTTTTTTGTCTTTAAACTCTATATTAGATCTTTCTACTAACGGTTTACCAACCAATTTTACATGAGAACTTTTTTTTTCTGCCTAGTGTTGTTACTTTTATTGGGCGCTTCCCAAACACAGGCCCAAGTAGAACCCCAATGGTTCTTATACCAACCTGCCGAAGTAGGATTTTGGTATCCAGACAACTGGCAGTTGGAACAACAAGCGTCTGTAGTGCGTTTGCAACATGCGGCCAGCGGGCTTTCTGTCACCTTCACCCTGCTAGAAGACACGCAAATGGAAACGGCCTTGCAGGAATTGGAACAAATTGTAGCCGAGCAAGTGCAAGACCCGCAATGGAGCAGTCCGCCCGACTTGATTGAGCTCAACGGCTTATTGGGCGTGGCGGCAGAGGTGCGAGGAACGCTGGACGAGCGTCCCATTCAGATGGGAGTGTTTTTATTGGAACGTCCTGGTCAAGTCTTGTTGGTGGTGGGTTTGGGGTACCAAACTGCTTTGCAGGAACATCAAGAGAGTTTGAATAAAATTCTTCAAAGTATAAAACCCCTATAAATACCTTGAAGTGGTCTAAAAATAGAGCTTCGCGGGAACTCCAAACCCAGCTTGCTGGCGCGCGTCCGCTCTTAAACAACTTCATTATACAAAGCAGCGCAACACTGCGCTTATACAACAACTATGGAAGTAGCATTTTTTGTTTTGGGTTTGATTGCTGTGTTGGGGGTGTATTCCATTCATCGAAATGGCAAAAAAAATGCCCTCATCAACGATATTATACAACGTTTCTTGAACGAACAGCAAGGGACTTTGGTTAATGCAGAACGCCCCCCACACTCTGGGCCGTTCAAGGACGAGTATTACGACAACCAAACCGACAACATGTATCAAAATTTGGGCTACCAAGTCAACGAAACCGTTTACAGGCGCGTAGTTTACAGCACCGCAGCGGGCCAACAAGAAGCTTGGGTACAAATCCGCATCGAAAAACTCACCCCCACTTATGTAGAATGGAAAGTCTAAGGCTTTGCACGACGTACTTTCTTTTGCCCACCTTTTACCAGCAACAACATGGCTTATCAATTCGTTGATTTACAAGACACCATTGTGGCGTTGGCAACGCCCACGGGCGCAGGCGCCATCGGCGTAGTTCGCCTATCTGGCCCAGAGGCCATCCGCATTGTCAATGCGCAGTTTCGCGCCAAAGACCTGGCCGCAGTCGACAGCCACACCCTACATTTAGGCTATTTGCGCGACGAGCAACAGAAAATTATCGATCAAGTATTGATTTCCGTTTTTCACGGCCCCAATTCTTACACCAAAGAAAACGTCGTCGAAGTCTCTTGCCACGGCTCGCGCTACATTCAACAACAACTGATCGAGTTGTTTATCCGTCAGGGCGCACGCCTAGCCCGCGAAGGGGAATTCACCTTGCGCGCCTTTCTCAACGGCCAACTCGACTTGTCGCAAGCCGAAGCCGTTGCCGACCTTATTGCCGCCGAGTCCGAGGCTGCCCACCAATTGGCCTTGCGGCAAATGCGCGGGGGCTTTTCCGACCAAATTCAGCAACTGCGGCAAGAACTCTTGCACTTTGCTTCAATGATCGAATTGGAATTGGATTTTGGAGAAGAAGACGTAGAATTTGCCAACCGCGCCGAGCTTCAGGGCTTGATCGAAAAAATTACCAGCCTCATTAAACGCCTTTTGGATTCCTTCCAACTCGGCAACGTCATCAAGCACGGCGTACAAACCGTGCTGGCAGGCCGCCCCAATGCGGGCAAATCCACGCTGCTCAATGCTTTGTTAAAAGAGGAACGCGCCATTGTTTCCGACATTGCAGGCACTACGCGCGACACCATCGAAGCCCTGTTGAACATTCAGGGCGTTTCCTTTCGCCTCATTGACACGGCAGGCATCCGCGAAGCCACCGACCAGATCGAAGCCATTGGCGTGCAAAAAACACTGGAACAAGTCGCCAAATCGGCCATCTTGCTCTATGTCTACGACAGCGCCCAACTCCCCCCCAGCGCCGTCTTGGCCGACCTGCAACAACTCCAAGCGGACAATCTACAACTCTTACTCGTCGCCAACAAAGCCGACTTAGTTCCCGATTCCATCACCCAAACGCCCGAAGAACTAGCCGTCCAAGCACAACTCGAAGCCAATTACAAAATACTCCCCCTCTCCGCCCAACAACAAACAGGCCTCGCCCCCCTAGAAGCCGCCCTCTCCGACCTCGTTTCTCTGGGTCAACTCCAAAACGACCAAAGCATCGTCTCCAACTCCCGCCACTACGCCGCCCTGCGCAGCGCTCTAGAATCTCTGGATTCGGTCTTGATGGGCTTGGACGCAGGCATTACGGGCGACTTTTTGGCGATGGACATTCGCCATGCCTTAAATGCCTTGGGGGAAATTACGGGCGAGATTTCTACGGATGATTTGTTGGGGAATATCTTTTCGCGGTTTTGTATTGGGAAGTAATCTTGCTTTATTCAATCCAAAGATTGTGAAAGGTGCCTAGCTATTAAGGTCTAATTCTTAGCATTTGCCGTTGTTTTCTTATTATTACTGCTATTTATAATTATTTTTTAGCAGTCAAATAATCTGCTCAACTGCTCTGTTGTAAAGATTTTATTATTAAATTAGCATAAAGTATACCTGTAACTCCTAAACAAGTAGCTTATGCTAACTCCCGAACAACTCCGAGAAGAGAATGAACGCTTGAAAGCGGAGAATGAAGCTTATAAAGTAGCTGAAAAAGCCCATAAGCAGAAGTGGGGACGTCGTAAAAAACGGTTGAGTAGTTTTGTAAGTTCTTTCTTTTTGGGGAGTGGTCTTAAAAAGAGTATAAGAAGATTGGTGGTCGAAATTCGGGACAAGGATAGACAGGTATCCGATGATGCGCTGGGGGATGCACTAGCGCACGGGCTTTGGCGTTTTACTCGAATTGGTTGTTTTGCGATCTTTGTAGCTGTTATACCCCTTGCTCTTCTGGGTGTACAAACTACGCTTTTGTATTTTCAAAATCAGAAGATAGATATACAGAATGAATTAGTGACTGCCCAAAATATACGCTTAGACCAACAAACCAACCTACAAGAAGCTGGGCGTAGAAGTTCGTTAGTCTTTTTGTTTAGTAACATCATGGATGCAATTGACAGGGAGCTAAAGGATAGTAACGACAAACAAAGAAAATTATCAAAACAGCTAATAGGGCGTATTATTGCTTTATCAGCTAGTTTAAGGCCTTACAGGTATCTAACAGAAGGGGATACCTTAACAAGTAGACTGCTTAGTCCTGAAAGGGGACAGTTACTGATTAGTTTAGCAGAGAGTGATTTGGCCTCTGTTACCTATTTTGATATTTCTAGAAAGGCTAATTTTGAATATGCAGATTTACAGGGTGCGGATTTATATTCCGCAAATTTGAGCGGTGCGCACTTGAGCGGTGCGGATTTGAGCGGTGCGTATTTGGGCGGTGCGTATTTGGGCGGTGCGTATTTGAGGGGGGTGAATTTGAGCGGTGCGTATTTGAGGGGGGTGAATTTGAGCGGTGCGGATTTGGCAGGTGCGAATTTTGAGGATGCAAAAACAAAAACACTAAACTTTTTAACCTATCTCGATCAAGACATTATAGGGAACAACAAATTTCAAGAGCAATACTATATAGACTCAATGCCATTGTACGAGCCTTTGGATATGGAAAAAAAGTATCCTTACTACCTGATAAAACCAAAATCCTCCCAAAAATAACCCAATGACCAGTTTTATACTCCGATCGAACTAACCCTTTAACAATTAACAAAAATTACTTTTTGCATTGAATGGGACGTAGTAAGAAAGGCATGCCTACTTTTTATAAAACAACCCCCACTACGTTGCTTAGTAGTAGTTATCCTACCCAATTTTAAAAATTTCTACAGTTCAATCTGTTTGGCCTTCTTAAGGCCAGCCAATTCACCGTGCACATATACGTTAGCGGTTCTCATCGACCTTGTTTTCACGATTCAAGGGCACGGGTCCCAACTCATAACCAAATAAATAGAGGACGTCGTTTACTTTATCCATTCTCAATGTAGTTTTGTGTTGTTCCAATTCTCGGACGAATCGCAGTCCAACGCCTGCCTTATCCGCCAAATCTGCTTGGGTCAACTTTAACGCCTTCCGTTTCTGTTTTATAAAGTCTCTTAGAGAATGTGGGGGCACTGTTTTTTGATTGTTTTTCATCGTTTACGGTCTTCTTCCTGCACCCTCTCGGGTATAAAAATAGTATCTTCAACTCATAATACACCCTTTCGGGTATAAATCCAAAAAATAAAGCTATTTTGTACCCTTTCGGGTATAATAAAAACTCTAAATTCTCTGAAAGAGTGTTGATGGTCATTGAATAACAGTAAGCTAACTAGTTTTCCATAAGAGTGCTGGTGTGTTCTAGCCTCAAAATAGTATTATAAAAATAAATCAGGGCTACTATCATTACCGATTTAGATGATAGTATTACCCAACGTTATAACACAGTCCATTCCAACAATTGGAATATTATTGTATTTTGTGTCGCTCACTTATTTTCTCTACAGCATTTAGGGTATTCCCCATCCGACAACGACACGACATGAAAATTACAAAGCTGCCTAAAGCGCTCAGTCAAGCCTTAAGAAAATTTAAGCCCTTACGAAAGGACATCAACCTATTTAAGACTAGTTTGTCCGCTTGCTTGAGCAACATTGCCATAGCAGAAGAAAACAAGGAACACGAAGAAAACTTCAAAAAGTACATCGCTGATTTTTTGAAACAGTCTTTATACCAAGACCACCTTATTAATACCAAGGGCAGAATAGATTTGGCCATTTATTCAGGCAAAGATGCCAACAGTCACATTAGTGTGTTGATAGAGGTCAAGCGCCCCAGCAATGTAAACGAGTTTCCAAGTGCCAACAACATCAACAAAAAGGCGCTGCACGAACTGTTGTTGTATTACCTACAAGAGCGCGTAGACAAGCAGAACAACAACATTAAGCACTTGATTGCGACCAATGGCTATGAGTGGTACTTGTTCAAGGGGGAGGACTTCTATACCCACTTTTACAAAAACGCGGCCTTGCAGAAGGAATACGCCGCCTTTAGGGATGGAGAAAAAGACAGCTCTAAGAACGAGCTATTTTATAAAGAGATTGCACACAAATACCTAGAACAAGTGGGCGATGCGTTGGACTATGTGTACTTTAACGCACAGGATTACAAAAGCTACTTAGACCTAGAGAACAAGCAAGACAACAAACTAGTTTCCCTCTACAAAACCCTATCTTCCACCCACCTTCTAAACAAAGCTTTTGGTAACGACAGCAACCAACTGAACAAAGCGTTCTACGGCGAATTGTTGCACATCATCGGTTTGGAGGAAGTCAAGCAAAAAGGCAAAAAAGTTATTCAACGGCTGCCTGTAGGCAAACGGGACTATGGTTCTTTGCTGGAATCTACTATTTTTACGTTGGAGGATAGAGACTACCTATACAAAGCCTCTAATCTTAGGGAGTATGGCAGCAACAAGGAAGAACAGCTGTTCAATATTGGCTTAGAACTTTGCTTGACTTGGATCAATCGAGTGTTGTTTATTAAGCTCCTAGAATCCCAGTTGCTGGACTACCACGATGGGAACCAACATTACCGATTCTTACACCAAGATTTTATTAGGGGCTTTGATGAATTGGAAGCCTTGTTCTTTTCTGCCTTAGCTAAGAAAAAAAGCGAAAGAAGCGAGCGCCACCAAGACCGCTATCAATACATTCCCTACCTCAACAGCTCCTTGTTTGAACCCAATGAATTGGAACGGGAGGTGATGCAGCTGTCTAACGTCAAAGATGAAACGATACAGCTTTATTCCAAAACTGTCCTCAAAGACGGCAACAACAAGCGCCTCACCGGGTCTAAAGATACCTTAGCCTATTTGTTTGAGTTTCTAGAAGCCTACGACTTTAGTACCGACAACAAAAACGAAGTGGAGGAGGGCGAGCAAAACAAAGCCTTAATCAACGCGTCGGTTTTCTTTGAAAAAATAAACGGCTACAAGGACGGTTCCTTCTATACGCCTTCTTACATCACCATGTACATGAGTCGAGAGACCTTGAGACGGGCAGTCGTGCAAAAAATGAACACGCATTACAACTGGAAATGCAGCGATTTTGACGACCTGAAAGAAGAGTTGAGGGACCACCTTAGAGCGCAGGGCAAAACGCGTCAACACGCCCGCTTAGAAGCCAATAAAGTGATCAACAGCTTAAAGATTTGTGACCCAGCGGTGGGTTCAGGACACTTTTTGGTGAGTTGCCTCAATGAGTTGATTGCCATTAAGAGCGATTTAAAAATACTGTGCGATGCCAAAGGAGAACGCCTAGATACCTATGTTTCCTTAGAAAATGATGAATTGGTACTAGAAGATGAAAACGGCGACTTCTTTACTTACAACCCCAGCGTAGCTAGGACCCACGCCACCCAAAAAGCCTTATTCCACGAAAAACAAACCTTGATTGAGCATTGCTTGTTTGCCGTAGACATCAACCCCAATTCCGTTAAAATCTGTCGATTACGGTTGTGGATTGAGCTGCTTAAAAATGCCTATTACAACCAAGACGACGTCCTCCAAACCCTGCCCAATATTGACATCAACATCAAGTGCGGCAACTCCCTCATCAGCCGTTTTGACCTAGCAGACGACCTCAAAAGTGCCTTTAGAAGTAACACCAACCCCTATTCCCTCAAAGACTACAAAAACGCGGTTCAAGAGTACAAAACCACCAATGACAAAGCCCGAAAACGAGAGATTGAGCGCATTATTGGTACCATTAAATCCAATTTTAAAACGTTCTTGTCCAAAAAACAAAACGACAAATACAACCGCGTCATTTATAAATACAACCTCAAAAAAGAGGAATTAGAAAACCTAGGGAAGTTTGGTGCCAAAGTTAACAAAAAGGACAAAGCTGCCCTTAAAAAACTTAAAACAGCCGCTAGCAAAGCCCAAATTACCAAAGAGGAAACCCTCAACAACGCCATCTACCAAAATGCCTTCGAGTGGCGCTTTGAATTTCCCGAAGTACTGGACAATACAGGGAAGTTTGTGGGCTTTGATGTGGTTATTGGGAATCCGCCTTATATTCGACATGAGGAAATTAAGTGGATGAAGCCTTATTTGAAAAAGAGGTTTGAGACCTTTGCAGGAACAGCAGACCTCTATGTCTATTTTGTTGAACAGGCTTTTAATGTGATGAAAGAAGGAGGTGAATTTGCTTATATTTTACCGAACAAATGGATGCGTGCAGGATATGGCAAAGCATTACGACAATGGATAGATCTATATACTATTCATGAAATCATAGACTTTGGAGATCTACCTGTATTTGAAGAAGCAACTACTTATCCTTCTATTTTTTCAATGCAGAAAAGCCAGCCGAATTCTAATTTATTTAAAGCGGCCGAAATAAAAAATCTACAGTTTAAAGATCTAACAAGCTACCTACAAACTGATAGTTATCATGTAAATAAATCACTATTAAGTGACTTAGGTTGGTCTCTAGTTGATGATGTCACACAGTATCTTTTAGAAAAAATAAGAAAGGAAGGAACTTCTTTAGGCGATTATGTAGAAGGAAAAGTCTATAGAGGGGTTCTTACAGGATTAAATGAAGCATTTGTAATAGATGAGAAAATAAAAGAAAGACTGATAGAAGAAGATAAAAACAGTATCGAAGTTATTAAGCCCTTTCTAAAGGGAAAAGATATAAAACGATATAAAAAACCTATTGGTGAAAGACATTTGATACTATTTAAAAGTAAAGACACTGAGGCATGGTTTGGAAAATTAGACGAATCTGAGGCATGGGAAAAGCTGTCTGATAGATATCCTTCAGTTTGTAGACATTTAAAACAGTATGAAGAAGATGCAAAAAAACGTGCCGATCAAGGGCAATATTGGTGGGAATTGAGAGCTTGTGCTTATTACAATGAATTTGAAAAATCTAAAATAATGCTCCCTGATATAGCACTTCAATGTAATGCTCTATATGACAATAAAGGCTACTACTGTGCAAATACTGGATATATTATATTGGGTTTAGATTTAGTACACTTAGGCTTATTAAACTCAAAATTATTACTTTTTTTCTATTCTAATCTTACGCAAACTATAAGAGGCGGCTATTATCGTTTCATTCGCCAATATTTAGAGCAGTTACCTATAAAGGAAAATATACCGAATAATTACTCTAATAATATCCTTACATTAGTTCAAGAAGTCATCACCAAACAACAAGACCCCAACGCCAACACCAGCCAATTAGAGCAAGAAATAGACGTTTTAGTCTACCAGCTGTATAACCTAACCTACGAAGAAGTGTTGATCATAGACAAAGACTTTCCATGGAGCAGAGCGGCCTATGAAAAGGGACGATTAGAGCAGAATAGGGAGTAATAAAAACCCTTTTCTCCTAAACATGTAAGCTATTTCCCAGCCCATAAGGCCAATAATAAGCTCGCGCTTACTACTGTTGGTGTTAGGGGGCGGCATATTTTGTTGCAAAGACGCATTATCAGCGCCCTAAGAGCCTCATAAACAATATTATAGACATTTCCAATAGTAATCATAGGCCATCCTTAAAACCAGCAAAAACTTGGCTTAAATCAAGCTTTAGCGCTGTTAGCGCCCGCTTGGTGGCCGCTTCATCCCTGTTTAATTTTCGGAGTTCCTAAGGATAAGCAAAAAGCGCTTGGAGGAGCCTTGCAGTTGGCATTAGGATAACTCCTATAAAAGACCTATTTTTATTCTTCTATTAGTAACCTTCCTATCCATTGAGCGTATGACCATCCACCTAACAGAAGCGGAAAAAATCAAGATATTGACGGCTGATGATATTTATAAAATCATGCAGACCATTTTATTAAGAGAGCAGAAGATTGACCAAAACAAAGAACATTTCTGGATCATTGGCCTAGCCAACAACTTAACCCTGTTGTTTGTGGAGTTGATCGGTTTGGGCACCGTTAACCAAGTATTGGTGAACCCTATGGAAGTCTTTTCCTTTGCCTTGCAAAAAAGAGCCGTCAAAATTATGCTGTGCCACAACCACCCTAGCGGCGAACTAAAACCCTCCAAGGAGGACAAAGACACCACCGACCGTATGATTCAAGTAGGGCGCATTGTGGGCACCCCTGTACTGGATCATTTGATTATTACCGAAAGAAGCTACCTAAGCTTTAACAACATCAACCTCATGGAGGAACTCGAGAAAAGCACCAAATATGTGCCCCCTTATGAGTTGGTTGAGAGAATTAGAATAGAAGCCTTGGCGATTGGAGAACAAAATAAAGCTATAGAAATTGCCAAAGAGCTAAAGAGACGGGACATGCCTTTTGAAGCCATTGCAGAGATTACGGGCTTGACGGTGGAGGAAATTAAGGGGTTGCGGGTTCGGCGGCGGAAGTAGGAGGCGGTGATTAATTCTAAAAAGCACTTTGTCAAAAGTTTTCCAAAAAAACTGGAAAGAGGAAACATTTGTTTCGTTTATTTCGTTTACATTGGTGTACAAAACTCCTACTCCAAGCAACTACAAAGAAATGAAAAATCTCTCAACAACCAGCAAGCCCTCTAAGGAAGAACAAAGAGTAGCTTTGCAATCCTATGCCCTACTAGCAGAGGCATTAGAACAGGTACATGACCCTAATCCTGAAATAGAAATAGAAGAAACCAAAGACAAAATTAAAATCCCTCTAAGAGCCTTAAAGCTATTGGCACAAATTCTCAAAACGACTAGTGAAGGAAAACCTATTTCCATTGTCCCTATTGCTACAGAAATGACCACACAAGCAGCAGCCGATTTATTGGGTTGTTCGCGGCCTCATTTGGTCAAGTTGTTAGAAGGTGGGGTAATGCCTTATACCAAAGTAGGCAGACATCGACGAGTACTATTTGAGGATGTGATGAATTATAAGAAGCAACAAAAAGAACAACAACGTCAATTGCTTAGAGCGATGATGCAAGATGACGAAGAAACAGGCTTGTATGATACATAGTATTCGGTTTACCTGCGTCCTAGACACCAATATAATCTTTCCCATTGAAATTAGAGACTTGCTATTTTGGTTTGCTTTCTATGAATTATTTACCCCTAAAGAAGCCGTCCAAGCTTTTAGAGAATTGGTCATGAATAGGCGAAACCCTGACTTAGACGAATTTCAAGTTCTAGAAGCCTTTAAAAGAAATGGATTAACGCAAACTGCTAATTATTTGAGGGCATTGGTTTAAGGTAAAATAAAAATCATGCAAAACAATTCTGAAATCCTCCTTTTTACCAAACAAGTCCGCCTCCGTAATCTCTTCGCTTCCATACAACCGATCTAACCTTTAAAGAATAGCCGTTGTAAAACCCCTTTTTAGGTAAATAGCAGGGACACTCCCCAACCAGTAAGAAGATGGAGTGTCTTTTTTTTTGTAAAAAAAATATTACTGGAGAAGGAGTTCTTTTTGCAATGAGAATTACCTATATTTACAAAGCGTTGATGGATAAAAGGTAAAACGATGGGCAGGTGTATTTTTAAACTATGATTGAAATGAGAAAGCAAACCGATAACCAACAGAACGACCAACAGCAAACTGCTGTGCAAAATAGCGAACAACAAACCCAGGCTCCTGCTCAACAGGACACGGCTAATAAAACGGGTATTCCTCACAACATGAAAGCCTCTATTGAATATATATCTGGCTTCTCCCTCAACGAGGTTCGGGTGCACTACAATTCTGAAAAACCCGCAGCAGTAGGCGCCTACGCTTATGCGGAAGGCATGAACGTCTACCTTGCGCCTGGCCAAGAAAAACATCTTGGGCACGAACTGTGGCACATTGTACAACAACTGGAAGGCAAAGCCAAAGCGCCTAAAAAAGATCAAAATGGTGTTGCCATTAACGACGACAAAGGATTGGAGAAAAAGGCAACTGACAAAGGAGACCAAGCGGCTAAATTGGCCAACACCAACCAACCCCTACCTGAAACCACGCTTAAAGAAAGTACCAATCCAGAGGGAATTGTACAACGAGCGGCCATTCCTACGCATCATGGAGAGTTTTCGGTCGATGATGCTAAGTACGATTTTACCCCAGACAAGAAAAAATTAATCGCTAGCATCTCTTTTGAACCAGGAGGTAATACCGATGCTACTAAAATAGGGTTGACCCAAAGCGTAAAAACGATTTCTGAAGGCAAACAAGTGGTCTTTGATCCGAACACGGCTACTAAAATAGCAGCGAATGGGTACGAAATTGACCGCATATCCAATAAAGACACTCCCGTGTATGGGTCCGAATCGTTGGGGGCTGGAAAGGATTTGACGGATACACCAGAAAACAACAAATGGAACGCAGATCCTGTTAGTACGGAAGCTGGAAGCCCCAACGCTACCTATGAGTTGGGACACCACTACAAGAAAAAACCTACAGACGCCAATTGGACTAGTAAAAAGGCAGGATTGTACGACGCTCCTACGGTCATGAATACGAATAATTCTAAGCTCATTTTCGAAACCACTGCTTTGGCGCTGGATGGCAACCAAAAAGGAACGTATTACGGCTCTGTACAATGGGGCTGGGAAAAGGACGGAGCTGGCAACCTAAAGAAAGTTCCTTTCGCTTTGGCTTCCCAAAGTGTTCCTACGCAAAACTTTTTGGGTGCTGCTGAAAAATGGAACGGTGCTAAAGCAATAGGAACATTAGCTACCAAAACAAAGGATATTGTACTAGTAAATGGGAATCCCTCTTCTATTAAATTACCTAAGGGGCAACTTGTTACCCAAACAGGATCGGCGTCTGCGGGAGCCGTTCGGTACTCCTCTGTTGAGTTTATACACACCGATGGTAAAAAATATACGGGTTACATCAAAGTTGACGATTTAGAAGACAAAGGCGACGGAGCAGCTACCCACGATTTACCGCTTATAGATGTGAAACTAGTAGATGATGTTGCCGCCTCTTTGTTCAAAACAGAAAAGCAAAAAAAGAAGTTGGATACCCTACCCAAAGGTAGCCGTGTCAAAGTCCTGCAAACCAAAGGGGAGATGAAAGAAATTGAAG
>CAYUZF010000057.1:0-6873 GCA_964449615.1 uncultured Aureispira sp. | reverse complement strand
ATGGGCCTAAAACGGGCACTACAGGGTGGATCACCAAAGACCAGTTGAAAGATGAATAGACTATTAGTACTACTACTTGGAGGCTTGTTGCTAACCGTCAGTTGCAGCGGCTTTGCCAATAATACACCATTACCTACTACAACAACAACCAAGAGCATGACCAAGCAAGCATTGCTAAAAAAAATACTCAACGACCACTACGGACAGTTTTTTAACTACGCCGAGCAAGAGCGCATCATCGCCGAAATATGGAACGATGCCAATGGCTTGGACGTATTAAAAGACATTGTTATAGACCCTGCGCTGCCTAATAAAGCACGTCTAATCGCCTGCGAAGTTATACAACAACGCGAATTTTTAACCTTGCACGAAGAGGGAGTAGTAGAGCACGTTGCCAACATTTATGCCCAAGCCCTAGCCGAGAATACGACAGGCCGTGCCAATTCTTGGGGATTGTTGTACGAGCACGACGACAAGGGGCATTTGGGTAATCGCTTGGTATTGTTGGGACAAAAAGCCATTCCCGCCTTAACAGAATTGTTGGACAAGGAGGAACAATACCTCTACATCGGGAGCGAGACGGCAACCGTAGGAAACGCCTACCAGTTTCAGGTGCGCGATTTTGCTGCCTATTACTTGGCTAGTATTCTAAATGAAGAGGTCGTTTACCACGAGAGCCGCCAAGCGCGCAACACGGCTATTGAGCATCTCAAACAAGTCGCTGCCAAGCGCTAACTATAATCCCGCAACGCCCGTAGGGCTTGGACTTGCCGCAACAAATTTACGGCGTAGCATGCTTCTAGGGCAGACTGCAACAGCTTGTAGCGTCCCTTACAGGGGCCAGGTGTTTTCCTTGGCGCTGCAAGAACACGCAGTAAAAATTGTGCGGTACCACAACCACCCCAGCGGCGAACTCCCTCCCAGATTTTCCAATGAATCAATCATTCAAAAACTAATATCATGGGAGAAAACAAGGTTTCAACAAGAGAGAATTTACCTGCCAAAGAACGACAACGACCTGTAGAAAAAATCTATAAAGGTCTGGCATTAAAGTAACGGTTATCACGAATAGGGTTGTATAGGAACTCAAACTGAGAGAACCCGAACCCAGCTTGCTGCGCTTGCATAAGCAACAAAGACTCGGCGAACTACAAGCGCAGCGCTCGTGAGCAACGCGAACTAAGTACATTGTGTAAGAAGTAATCATAATAATTGTGTATCTTGATTACTTCTTACACAATGTACTTAAAAAGCCTTGAAATAGTAGTGCGACCTTTAAACTGCTCTTTTTTTAAAATCATAGCTGGGTTTTATTTTTTAAGCCACTGCCCGCTTCCTCCTCCAGACCAAGCCTCCCAGTAACAACAACACGCCGCCTCCTACCATCCAAATCCAAGAGGGCAGCCCCTTTGTTTTCAAAGCAATAGGAGTAGTTTTTCCTATCTGAATAAAAGGCGACCAAAAAGCAGGATGGGCAGCGATGCCTGTGGTTGTGGACAAATAATGTAGTTTAGCCTGTTGCAGCGCTTCATCTACAGACATTCCTTGGGCTAGATAGGCGTAAAACTGCTCTACAATTTTAGCAGTAGCATAGTCACTGACTTGCCACAACGAAGCCACCAAAGAAGGACTGCCTGCATACATAAACGCCCTAGCCAAAGAAGCCACTCCATTTCCCTGCTCAAATCGTCCAAAGCCAGTTTCACAAGCAGACAGCATCACTAAATTAGCATTTACAGGCAGCTTGGAGATTTCATGAGCTTGCCAAAAATTAGACTCCAAACTATCACTGTCTTCTGAGAGCGCCAAAGAGGATAAAATGGGTCTTTTTTCGTCTAAAATTCCATGCGTAGCAAAGTGCAAGACAGCAAAGTCAGCGGCATGCGCTTTGACCATTTTTTCTGACGCTAAGCTGTCAAAGAGGAACAACCCTTGGTAGTGTTCTTGTAGCACTTCTACCTCTTTTCTAGCTCCTGGTAAAGGGGACAAAGCAGCTCTAGCCCATTGGTCGGTGGGTAGCCTTACTTGCACCAAATTACTATCTAGTTGTAGGCTGTAGTTCGCCGCTACTCCAAGGATTTGTCCATTGTTCTTAGGCAAAGGAGCTTGAATATTCTTCTTCCAGAGCGCAGCAGAATAGTTGTAAGAAATCGTATAATCTTGGACAACATAGTGCAGTTGATTGTAAGGCGTAACGTTCTTTGGAGCGGCTTCCACCAGAAAACTTTCAAAAGGCAAATGCCCCAGTTCTCCATCTGGAATAATAATAAGATGCGCTATAGCTTCTTGCGGCTCCAAGATGGGTGCCAATAAGTGCTGATAAAACCAATGGGCTTGCTGGGTGTATTTTTGATACGCTTGCGAGGGTTCCTTATCCAACATCTTGTAGTCACTAAGGGCTTGATGCAGCGCCTTGATTCTCTTTGACAAGTTCTTTTTGTTAAGATCTACCTGTTTCCAACGAACGTTGTTCGCATCGACATAAAAAATATGAAGGGCAGAGTCGCTAATGACGTACTCCAAAAGCGCAGTTTGAGGAGCGAGCAATTCCTGAATTTGAGAGACATTGGTACGGTCTTGTTGGTATTTAAGTTGGTAGTACTTGGGGTGTTGAGTGGCGACCAACTGTTCCAATTCCATTTGCTCTTGATTGATGGTATTTAAGGCAGCTCTAAGGCTATCTTTTTCTGTAGCAGCTCTTTTTTCTAGGAGTGCGGCTTCTAACTGGCTCTGCTCTTTGTCCAGTCTTTTGGTTAGCCAAATTAAGGAATCGGGTAAGTTGCCCAATTGATAGGCTTTTTCTGATTGGGAGGCTTGTAATAACAGCACCGATTTATTCTGGTCTGCGATCTGAAAGGCTTTGTCCGCTTGGTGGGTAGTATCCAAGAGTTGTAGGCTTTTTTGCAGCCAGAGATTGCTGTCTTCTAATACTCTTAGTTTGTCTTTGTCGTTAGAAACTTTGTTTCTGTATTGCTCTAGTAGATCTAAAGCTAGGTTAGCGATGAGCAGTTGTTTTTGCTGGGGGTTTTGGATATTGGGATCTTCTTCTAGGAGGGAATAGATGGTTCTGAGGTTGAAAATGGTTAGTTCTAAGTGCTTGTTGGATGGAAACTTTGTAGATAGAATAGTATCTGCCCAATTCAAACTGATTTCAGTAATAGGCTTAGAGCCAGTATATACTTCTAAGGACTGTAGAATAGTAGACCAAGCTAAACTGTAGTTTTTCCTATCTTTATATAAAAGAGCAAGATTACTTAATGAACCAGTATAGTCTGGATGGATAGCTCCTAGCGTCCTTTTTATCGTATTCTTAGCTTCTATAAATAAGGGCAAAGCTGCTTCATAGTCTCCTATTATATTGTGTAAACTAGCAAGATTGTTTAGGCACCTAATGTAGTCTGGATGGTCTTTTCCTAGCACCTTCTCCTTTATATCTTTGGCTCTCAGAAGTAGTGATAAAGCGACATTATAATCTCCCATCGTATAATACAAATTAGCAAGATTACCTAAAGAATTGGCATATCTGGGATGATATACTCCCAAGCTTTTTTCTTGTATATCGTTTGATTCTGTGAATAAAGATAAAGCTGCTTTGTAATCTCCCATCGTATAATATAAACCACCAAGATTATTTAAAGAATTGGCATAGTCTGGATGATCTACCCCTAGGGTTTTTTCTCTTATGTTTTTAGATTCTACATACAAGGGTAAAGCTGCCTCGTAATCTCCCATTCTGTGGTATAAAAGAGCAAGATTACTCAAAGATTCAGCATAATCTGCATGCTCTACTCCTAATACTTTTCCTCTTATCTCCTTAGCTTTTACATACAAAGACAGGGCAGCACTGTAGTCTCCCATTCTTCCATATAATATAGCAATAAGATTTAAAGAGCTAGCAAAACTCTTGTGCTCTTCTCCCAACACTTCACCCACTATATCTTTACATTGGATGTAATAAGTCAGCGCTTCCTCATAATCACCTAGCTCTTGATGAAAATAGCCCACCCAACTCAAATACTCCGCCCGCAAAGAATCCTCCTTCCCAGACAATTTACTAGCCTCCAACGCCAACGAAATCCCCTGCTCTCCATATTCAGCAGGGTTTTCTACATACAGCTCCAACAACGAATCAATTTCAGGATAACTCAAGGCAGCAGCTTGCTGCGCTTGCGCAGCAAAACCCATAAAAAGACAGAAAAAGAGGCAAGGGAAGAAGCGGAGGGAATACATAAGGGAAGGTTTTATTGGATAAACTAGGGCATAAGAGATGTTCTTATACTACTAATATAAGCGTATATTTCCCAAATAGCGGAATCCAGGCTTCCTTTTTTGATATTATAGGTGGATTTTTTATGCGCTGTATCTACAAAAACTCCCCAGTCATTTACAACAAGCTTCCAAACCACTACACAACGCAGGATATTTACACTAGTCGCAGGCCCTCTTTCCCCCTACTCCTGCTGCTGCTTCCCCTCCTTGGTTAGGTCTAGAACGCTGCTGCTGTTGTAAAGCCGTCCAAGTAGTCTGCTGGCCAGTAGGTTGGATGGCTTCATAAACATTGGAATACTAAAAACAATCGCCCTTATTACGAATGGAGGTCGGGAACGGCCACACCCCGCCCCTTATTGCTTCTTTTTGGCACTGCGCCCCTTCTTTTTCTTCGCCGCCGCCAAGGCCGCCTGCTCTGCCTCAATCCGCTCCAACAACACCCGCGCCGGCTCGTCGTTGGGGTCTTGCTCTACCAACTCCCCTCGAAAGGCCTTCGCCAATAGGGCTTGGGGCAAGGTCTCTAGGTGTTGTAGCGCTTTGTTGTAGTGGGCTTCTAGGGCGTCTGCTTTGGCGAATAGGGCTTCTACGCGTTTTACGATTTCTTTTTGCTCTTGGAGGGGGGGGAGGGATATAGCAAACTTTGCAAGTTTCTGAGCATTGATATTTGATTGACTAACACCATCAAGTTTTACTTCATTAGCCCATTTTTTTGCATGAACACTATTTAGTGAGAAGTTCAAATAATCTGAATCCAGAAACTCTTTATAATGATCAATTTTAATTAAATATCCTGCATATAGAGCAGGACGTTCTGCTTTGTAAATAGCAGTTTTACCTACAAGTTCTGGACTGTTAGTTCTATTAAATAACACATCATTCTTTTCTAATGCATATTTACTAATTTCTACTGAATTACTTGAATACTTTAGCTTACTCCAATCTATCTTACCACCTTGCATATTTCCCATACGTAAGACAGGAACGTCTCCTTCGACTAAGGATTTTTTAGAGCTGCCATATTTAAAGCCATTGCACAGAACATCTAAATGTACAAACTGCCAAGTATCAGGTATAGAATAAATTAACTCAACCGTTTTTTCCTCGTAACTTTTTAGAAGCTCTTTTTTATGCTTCTTATTAGTAAGGGCTTCTAATCTAAACGTATACAATCTCTCCAACAAAACATCAGCCCCCTCCACATCAGGATGCGCCTCCCGCCAATCCGCCGTCAATTGCCCACTAACCGCCTGTGCCAACACCGACTGCCGAAACGCCTTCAACAAAGCAGGCACCTTTGCCAAGCGCTCCTTGCTGCGCTCCACATGCCCCATCGAGGTATCTAATTTGGCTACAATGCGCTTTTGCTCGGCTAGGGGGGGCAGGGGGAGAGGGTGTTTCTTAATTACAGTTTGAGATATATTTTTCTGAGCTCCTCCTTTCCCTTGATTAATGAAAGTGTTTTTTTGAGATTTTAAATAGTAGTACAAGTAGACATTTATCAACAATCCCTCATAAGGATTTGCAACAGCACAGGCTTGATTTGTTGCAGCATCCATTCCTAAAATAGAAGTTCTTCCAATTGTCGCACCATACATAGCTATGACTATTGAGCCTTTGGGAAATAGTTTTGCACTTGAATTTGCTAATCCTTCTTCTGTTATTGTTTCGGAAGTTTTACTAACAATTGTATTTTTTAATTCACCAGTTTTCACCCAAGGTATATTCCCATTATAATAACTTGGTTTACTTCGAGAGGGTGTTCCTCCTGATCCCCAAGTAGCTACCTTTCCTAGTACAGTCAAAAACCACCCTTCTGGCAAACTGTTATTTTCTTCTTTCAATTTGAATTTCTAGTTAAATATCTTCAAAACAGCCTCCAATTCAGACACTGCTCCTTTTAATTCATTAATCGCCTGTTGAGCCAATACATTGGGTTCAGGCAAGTCTTCGTAGTTCACCAAATTCTCATCGGCAATCAAGCCCACATCTAGGGAATCGCCTTTTTTATGAATTTCCTCCCGTGTAAAACACGACCAGCGCTCATCTTTTATGGCCTTGCGGTCGTTGGCTTCATAGGCTTTCTCAAAATCCACAAAATACTTTGGCGTGAAGGGCGTGCGTTTGCCAAACTTGGGCATATTGGTGCGCAGGTCGTAGAACCAGACTTCTTGGGTATTGCCCTGGTCGGTTGTGCCTCGTTCAAAAAACAGTACATTGGTTTTGACGCCTGCGGCATAAAAAATACCCGTGGGCAGGCGCAAAATGGTGTGTAGGTTGCATTTGTCTAGGAGTTCTTGCCGCACTTTTTGCCCGTCACCGTCCTCAAATAGGACATTATCGGGCAGTACCACCGCTGCCCGCGCGCCGCCACGCTGGTGCAAAGAACGGTAGATGCCTTGTAAGAAATTGAGTTGTTTGTTGCCACTGGGATAGAGCAAATCCGTACGGGTGGGATTTTCGCCGCCGCGCTTGGTGCCAAACGGCGGATTGGCCAACACGACGTCTATGTTTTTGATGGATTCGCCGAGGCTGCTCAACGAGTCGCCGAGTTGGATGTTGCCGCCCATGCCGTCGGTCGCGCGCGTGATGCCGATCTGCGCTTCG
>CAYUZF010000056.1:18776-25583 GCA_964449615.1 uncultured Aureispira sp. | reverse complement strand
TTGGCATCCTGTTCGTCTTCGTCGTCAAGTGTTACATACCCCCAGTCAATACCTTTCTCAATCTTGCGCAATTGCGCCATAGTAATATTGAAATTCTTGGCTAAAATTTGTTTTTTAGTTTTGCCTTCTTTAAGTCTTCGTTTGAGCAAACGCACCCGTGTAGGGTTCATCTTGTTCAGGGGCGAAGGCTTTCTGTTTTGAGGATCGTAAACGCCATTGGCAATCTGAAAATCGGTCATCTCGCGTTGAGACATCCACTTCAAGTTGTTGTAATGGTTGTTGAGGTTGTCTTGATCCAAATGCACGACAAACTTCTGATCTTCATGTTCTTTGGGGCAGAACTCTTGCGCTACAAGCTTGTGGATGTAACAACCCTGCGTTTTATTGCCGTTGAGGCGCAAGTTAAGTAGCATAAAACCCTGCACGGTTTTAGAACCCTTGAGCAATTGCTCATTTTCAGTGGTTTTATCTACACTTTTGACGCGGCCATAGTCAGAAAAATAATAATCTTTTTGTTTGGTAGGAACCTTGGTTTGCACTTTTGCCCAACGTTCGTTCCAAAAACTTTTAACAGTTTTGTGTTCCATGGTAATAATTGTATTTTTAGTTAAGCGCAGGCAAGGAATAACCATTGGGGCAGCTCTATGAAAACGTGTCTCCTCGGGATTCATCTGCTCTTGCAAATGACGGTCAGAACTAGAATGGAATGTACTAGAACCCAGTAGTCTACTATTTTATAGAATAGCGACTCTGAACGTAACGTGAATTAATTAGATGACAATTAGATATAATGGAACCAATAAAAACATTCGGCAGCTTCTCTCTGTAGAACTATTTTTGTAAGACTGTCCGTGGTTCCTAGCACTACAAATAACACAAAAAAACAAGCATTGTTGAAGTTTTTTGCCATTACTAATAAAAAAACGTACGCTAGCCTATATTCTACTCAAAATTAGCGGTTAATCCGTATATTTTTTGTCATTGTGACAGGTGTGTGGGGGATTCATTTTCCTAAAGATAACAATATATTAGAAAGGCACGTCATCTATGCCACTGTTTTTGTTTTCTTTGTCTTTGGCCTCGTTCATTTTAGACAAAAAAGTCTCTCCGCTCAACTGGTCGGACGCTTGATCAAAAAACGTGGCGTCGTCTAATCCCGTAAAGGCATCGTCGTCCAAATTGGAGAATTTGGCGTACTGTCCATCCCATTTGAGGCGTACCGAGTCCAGCGCACCGTTTCGGTGTTTGGCAACAATGATTTCACCAATGCCCTTTAGGGAGTTGCCCTCTTCATCTTCGAGTATCTGATAATATTCTGGCCTATATATAAACGATACAATATCAGCATCTTGCTCGATAGCTCCCGATTCTCTCAAATCCGACAATTGTGGACGTTTGGAGCCGCCGCGCGTTTCTACCGCCCGCGACAGCTGCGAAAGGGCGATAACAGGCACATTCAATTCTTTCGCCAAGCCTTTCAACCCCCTAGAAATCATAGAAATTTCTTGCTCGCGGTTGCCCTTGTTGTCACCCCCGCCCGTCATCAACTGCAAGTAGTCAATGATAATCATCTGAATGTCGTGCTGCATTTTCAAACGGCGACATTTGGCGCGCAACTCAAAAATACTGATGCCAGGCGTATCGTCTATATACAAAGGTACATTGGACAATTTATCGACTTGGTTGTGCAATTGTTGCCATTCGTATTCTTCCAATTGTCCTTTCCGCAATTTTTCCGAAGCAATTTCTGTCTCCATAGAAATCAAACGGTTGACCAATTGTAAAGAAGACATCTCCAAAGAGAAAAACGCTACGCCTTTGTTAAAGTCAATTGCTGCGTTGCGTGCTACGGCCATCGTAAACGATGTATTGTGGGTAACCGTCATATCTTCCAACAAAAATAAATTATTGGCGTCTAAGGTAAATCCATAATAATCATCTACTTGATCCTTTTCTACACGAATACTACTACAACGTTGGGTTGTTGTACGAAAAGAAGGCAGGTTCAGATCGTGGCGTCTACTGGGAATAAGCGCCAATTTGCCCCCCATAATCAAACGGAAATTGTTTTCCTCCTGTTCCAGTCGAGTCCAAAAGCCCAAACTGTCCGCGACAAATTTCAGTTGTTTGGCCAGTGGGGCATTGTTGAGATCCAACACCAAGCGTTGTTCGCTGGCCCAGTAGCTGCCCAATACATCCACCCAACCCGCTAGTAATTCTAAACGCTCCTCTGCGCTGCCCCACAAGTAGGCTTTGGGCAGCCGTTTCTGGTGCAGACAGTATTGCCGCAATTGGGATAAATGATGCGGCTTCGATGCGCTCTTCCAAACGGGTGCGGCTACTGGAAATCGTTTCGGGAACCGTCTGCCACTCCGAAAGCAAGGGCGCCAAATGCAAGCCCACCCAATAGGTCGGCAACAGTACAGGCTGTTGCGAAAATTCTACGGCAACTTTATACCCCTGAAAACAAGCTTGAAAATCCTTATCGCGTTGCAACCAATCCTTGACCGAAATATTTAAAATGGCTCCGCGTTGGTATTTTTCCGTTGGTGTTACACAATACAGCGATAAAATATGGCTGGCATTAACGCGGTAGCTCATCGCTTGGTCTTGATGAATCCAATACATTTGTTCCTGTCCGCGGGCAATCGACAAGACGCGGCGAGGGGTAGAATCATCGCCCATCAATTGGTCCCCCTGCTGTATGCGCTCTACTTCGCGCAAACGCCCGTCGTACAGCAGTACCTTGGTGCCTTTGGCCAAGCATTTTCCCATACCAGGACGCGCTGCAATAATAATCAAATCCGAAGGCTGCCAACCAGATGTTAGTTTGTCCAGATTGACAAAACCCGTGGGAACGCCCGTTAGACCTTCTTCCTTTCCCGACATCTCTTCCAACTGCTTAACAGCCATGTTGACCAAGGTACTCATGCCCAAAGAGCCACGACTCAAATTCTGCTCTGTAATGTTAAACAGATTTTGTTCCGCTGAATCCAACAAATCAAATACATCAATGGTATCTTCAAAAGCGCTGTTGATTACTTCCGTAGATGTGCGGATCAACTCGCGTTGGATAAACTTCTGGGCAATAATACGCGCATGAAATTCGATGTTGGCCGAAGAGGCTACGCGGTTAGTGAGCTCTACCAATTGGTAGGGGCCACCCACCATTTGCAGTTTGCCAATTGTTTTTAATTCTTCCGTTACCGTTAATAAATCAATCGGATGACTTTTTTCAAAGAGGTTACAAATTGCTTTATAAATATGTTGGTGGGCTTCTTTATAAAAAGAAGCAGGACGCAAAATATCAATAATCAAAGCTACTGCGTCCTTGTCCAACATCAAAGCTCCCAGCACCGCTTCTTCCAAGTTGAGTGCCTGAGGCGGTAATTTGCCTGCTTGCGCATAAGCATTGGGTGGGCGCGTGCTCTTTTTGAAAGTTTTCTTTTTGTCGTCCATGGAAGATTGCGATAACTCAGATGAAAAATTAACGGCCAAAAGCGCAGAACAAGCGCTAAAATTGGCCTACAAAAATACGCTTTATTTTCTCGCAATCCAAAGCGCAGAACAGAAAGGCTTTGTTAAAAGAAAAAAAGCCTTTTATAACACTTGCTCTAGGTACCCTTTTTGCACTCTTCTAAGTAGCTTAATTATCAAAACATTATACATGTTGAAAATAGAAAATTTACGTTGCAAATACACAGGGGCGGTGATCGATCAATTTATGGCAGCAACTAAAGGCTTTTTAAACCTCAAAACTTTACCTGAAAAAGGGGGTTACAACTTAGCTTTTTTATTGGGGTTGTCTTTGAGAAAACTGTCCCAGCCGCTGTATTTTTTTTGACCGCCCAAAAGGCTCTGCGTTTGTATGTGGTGGCAAAAAGCAACGCCGAGGGCATCGGTAGCATCTAGGGTTTGCCCCGTCAAATCGCCTTGAACAACATGGGGCAACATGCGCGCTACTTGATCTTTAGAAGCATTGCCTTTGCCCGTTACTGCTTTTTTGATGCTGCGTGGAGAGTATTCTTCAATGGCGATTCCCTGCTCGGCTACGGCTACCATCGCTACGCCTTGCGCCCGACCCAACTTAAGCATAGATTGTACGTTTTTACCATAAAAAGGCGCTTCAATACTTGCATCAGTAGGCTCGTATAGACGAATAAGCCGTTGCAATTCTGTGAAAATGAAGGCCAACTTTTCCCCTTGATTGCCTTTTTTACGCAAGTCTACAACCCCCATGTCCACCAAGCGCGGCTTTTTTTTGCCTAAAACTTGAATGAAAGCATAGCCCAGCACATTGCTGCCAGGGTCAATCCCTAAAATAATCTTAGGTGTTTGTTTCATAGTTGTAACAACTTCGATAGTATTAATAAAAAAAGGAAAGTGTCAATTGGAGTGGCGTGTGGCGGGTGGCGTTTTGAAAAGGCAGTGCTTGAAAAGGGGTTAAAACAAAGATATTCTACCGATTTCTTATAAATTTGCAGCATGCTAAGGGATACAACAACACCAACAACCATTAAAGATAAACGCTTTTTGACAAAGCTGCTTCATCGGCGGCGGTTTTTTGTCGTTTTGGCGCGCTTATTTTTAGTGGGCGCTTTGTTGGGAATTTTATACTACCAGCTGTTTGAACGAAAGGAGGTAACGCTGCACGGTCTTTATTTGCTTTTCAAACAACGACTTTCTACAGAGCGGTTACCTGTGTTGTTGGTGGTAGTCGCTTTAATGCCTGTCAATTGGTTGATCGAAACTAAAAAATGGGTCATCCTGCTGCGTCCTATTCAAGAGCTGCGTGTTTTTCAAGCGTTGCGGGTGGTACTTATTGGGTTGACAGGTTCTTTGTTTACGCCCAATAGGATCGGGGAGTACGGCGGGCGCTTGCTGTTGTTGCCAGCCGAAAAACGCTACCAAGCAGTGTACGCAACCTTACTCGGTGCTTGTAGCCAATGGATTGTCCTCGTTTTATTGGGTTGGTGGGCATTGATGTTGGCGTTTGCAAAGGGGTGGTTGCCCTTGCCTGAAGTGCTATTTTGGGGCTTGTTGTGTTTGGGAACAGGTGCTTCGGTTGCTTTGTTGATGGGCTATTTTAATTTAAAATACTTGTTGCGTTGGGTAGCTACTTGGAAATGGGCAGCGCGCTGGGCCCAGCCCTTACAGTCGACGCCTTTCAACTATTATTACCCCTCTTTGTTGTGGAAAGCGTTGGCCTATGCCCTGTTGCGCTCCTTGACCTATTCTATGCAATACGTGGGGTTGTTGTACTTTTTCGGGTACGATAGCAACGCCTTATTGATGTTAACAGGTGTGTTGGTGGTTTATTTGTTGCAAACAGGCATTCCGCTGCCGCCTTCTACGGGCTTGTTGGCCAGGGGGAACATTGCGCTGTTTATCTTTGGAAGCTTGCATGCTACTGCGATAAGTAGTAGTATACTAGCCGCTACGTTTAGTCTTTGGTTGCTCAATGTGATTTTACCCGCTTTGTGGGGCGCTTGGTTTGTTATGCGCTTGGGTACCAATGTGGCTGCGGCCAAAAAAACACAACAGAATATGCGACAGACTTCCGCTGAAATTTTTTAGAAAAGTATTATATTTCACGAATAGAGCGCCTTAAAAAATAAGGACAAATCCGCTACTACTTGCCAAGCAAGAGAAAATTTCCCCCAAACAATTTTCTATAACGTCCAACAATCAAGTAAGAACATGAGAATAGAGCAAATTAAAATCAAAAACTACAAAGTATTTAAAGAAGCTACGGTAAAAAAGTTAACGGGGTTGAATGTTTTTGTAGGAGCAAACGGAAGCGGTAAAAGTACCTTTCTGGATGTGTTGGATTTCTTAAGTGATGCCATGAACACCGATGTAACTACCGCCATCAACAAGCGCGGTGGGTTTAATAATTTGGTGACCAACAACCAGAGTGATGCTGCGATTGAAATTGAACTGCAACTGCAAATTCCCGAAGAGAGCAGCACCTACGATAAGCTCATCTATGGAATTACCATAAAGCAGAAAAGCAACCAGATTATTGTAGGGCAAGAAATTTTAAAATTTTGCTCGACCTTGATGGCCGATGAACGGGTGTTGTTAGAAATAAAAGATGGATTTGGTAATGTAGCCAATAAGAAAAATGGAATTGTAGAAACGATTTTGTTTGAATTGGAGCGCCGCGATAAATTATGCATCGGTATCGTAGGACAGGTGCAGGGATACCCTGCGGTGAACGTGCTGCGCCAATTGATAGGGGGCTGGTGTTTGTTTGACGAGCAGTTAAAAGCAGTACCTGCCATTACTTACCGCAGTTTTGGGGAGGCGGGCAATAGCTTGGCGCAAATTACAAAGTACCTCTACGACCACCACCGCGCAACGTTTGAACAAATTTTGGAGCGGCTGAAGGCCCTATTGCCAGACGTGGAACAACTTGCTGCAACGGCAACCGAGGACGGTCGGGTATTGCTAAAATTTCAGGACGAACCGTTCAAAGATCCTTTTGCTGCGGGCGCTATTTCGGATGGTACCTTGCGTTTGTTGGCGTATCTGGTGTTGTTGTACAACGTTACGCCCAGCTCTATGTTGGCCATCGAATCACCCGAACACCATTTGCATCCCGATTTGCTACCGAGTCTGGTAGCCGAATTGCGCGGTTTTGCCGAGCGGGGAGGGCAAGTTTTTATTGCGACGCATTCGCCCGTGTTTATTCGTGCTTTGGAAGCAGGGGAATTGTTTGGGTTGCAAAAAACGCAGGGCGCAGCTACCATTGAAGCAAAAGAGCAAAGTGTACTAGGAACTGATTAGGCGGTTTTGGCTTCG
>CAYUZF010000056.1:7037-18766 GCA_964449615.1 uncultured Aureispira sp. | reverse complement strand
CTCTCTGGCGAAGCCAAAACGACCCTGGATCAACAACCCAATGCGGTGCCTGTACTACTGGTATTGGTACCATAGTCGTAGGCTTCCTCTAGTAGGTAGTCCAAATCAACGTCTGTCCCATTGCAAAGAATAACAACGCCCACGCCTGTAGATTTATTAAAACCCATCATGGTAGTAGTGCCTTCTTCGCCACCATCGTGCCCCCATATATTGCGGTCTTGCCGATCGTACGTAAACCAATGCCAGCCTACGCCATTTTCCCCATCTACCAAATGTTCGGTAAGCATTTGATCAATTGTTGTTGCTTTTAACAAACGTTGCCCATTGAATTGGCCTTGCTGTTGGTAAGCCAACATAAAGCGCGTCAAATCTCTAGTGGTGGTTCGCAAACCGCCGTTGGGATAATCGGTAAAAGTATAATGTCCAATTGGGTTAAAATTACCGTTGGAGTAATCGTAAGGCTGGGCAATGCTACTGGTGTCTAGGCTGTTTAAGCGCCAAGAACTAGACCGCATGCAGAGCGGTTGAAAAATATTATTCTGACAATAAACGTCAAAATCCATCCCTGAAATACGCGCTACCAAGTAGCCTACTAAGGCAGTTCCTACGTTGCTGTACGCATGGCGGGTACCAGGCTCCTCGCCTGTAAAATTCTCTGTGGCATTGTAGCTTGTTGTGCCAGGTGTAAAGTACTCCTGCAAAAAGACACCCAAATCTTTAGGACTGTCTTGCCCCCAGAAATACTCATTGTCTAAGGCAGAGCCATCCGCAATACTGGACTGATGTTCCAAGAGCATCCTAAAAGTAATAGGCGTCGTGCTGTTGGGAGGGCTAACGGAAAAAGGAAGATAATTATTAACGGGATCATCCAGTTTAAAACTGTCTTTTTCATACAATTGCATAAGGGCGGTGGCCGTCACTGTTTTGGAAATGGAAGCCAAAAGAAATTTAGTAGTAGCCGTAACGGCTGTATTCAGGCTTTTATCAGCATCTCCCAAGTATTCTTCTACTAAAATATTGTTGTTTTTAGTAACAATAAGCGATAGCCCTGCAATGTTTTGATCCTCCAATTCTTCTTCCAACAATTCCAACAATTCTGTTTTACTAAGCGGAGGTTGGTCTTTTTGACAATTAGAAAAAAACAGCATGAGGATAAACAAAGGCAGTAAAAAAAATACTTTTTTCATAATAAATAGTGTAAATGGATTATAAAAACTACGCCCATACAGAACATAGTTATACTATACTACAACTCCTAACGTCGTAGCTATAAAAAAAGTATGTAGTAGAGGGCTGTGCCAATATACGGCATCCACTGCCTGCCTCAAAGTTTATGCTTAATCCACACGTTCTACTTCGCTCTGCAATTTGAGTACGGTTGTCCCATCTTCTTGTTTTATGACCAACGCTTTGTCGTCTTTGGAGCCTTTTCGGGTAACTTCATTGCCTTTGCTTGTGCGGGTAATTTCTTCCTCGTGGGTAGATTCTACTTTACCCGTCGCATGGCCGTCGCCCCATTTCCATTTAACTTCTGTTCCTTCTCTAATCATAATTCTAATGGTGTTTTTATGAAGTATTATCTAATGAATTAGCTTAACAGATCGGACAGGCGCACTACCACTCAATGGCCTCCTCTTCTTGGCAATCCCAATATGTGCCCGATTTAAAATCGCGTTCTATAAAATCGTAAATGCGTTCAGCGGCATCATCAGGGGAAAGCGGAGCGTGGTCGTTTAGGCTAGAAATGTTGGTGCGGACAAAGCCAGGATGAATGACGGCTACTTTTTGCTCGCTGGGTAGGCGGTTGCTTAGAATTTTGCTGTACATATTAAGTCCTGCTTTAGAAATGCGGTAGGCAACAGAACCACTGGAAAGGCAATTGCTAATCGAACCCATTTTAGAAGAGACGTTGATCAGTTTGCCAAAAGGCGATAAAAAAGGCAGTAACTGCTCGGTAGCAAATACAATGCCCTCCAAATTAACGGCCATTGTTTCCTCAAAAGTAAAACGGTCGGGTGCTTTGGTATTGAGGTCAGGGCCAATGCCCGCGTTGTTGATTATTACATCAAACTGCTGCTCGTCTTTATGAAAAGCTACCGCTAAATCAGATATGCTGTTGGTTTTTGTAACGTCTAAGGCAACGACTTGCAAGTAATCGTCCGTCAGTTGGTCAATTTTTCCATTGCGACTACTGGCCACAACTTCGTATCCTGCTCGCAAATAGCGTTTTACCAGACCAAAACCAATCCCCTGACTGGCACCCAATATAAATACTCGTTTCATGCTGTTCTTTTTATTCCTGTTATTCCATCAAAAACGGAAGAATGGGGAAGTGTGTTGGGATCAATAAGATTCTAGTGTACAACAAAAAAACAGCAAAATGTTTATCTAACAAGGACTGGAATTTCTTATAAAAACAGCGGTGTAAACTCAAACTGACTGCCGTCAAACAAGCCTTTGTCGCTGAGTTTTAAATCTGGAATAACCAAGAGGGCCATAAACGATAACGTCATAAAAGGCGCTCGCAACGGGCAGCCCAATTCATTCTTTGCCAACGTGTCCAAACGGCTATAAGCAGCGGCAACGGCTTCGCCCGATTGTGCCGACAAAATACCTGCGATGGGTAGGGGCAAGACCGCTTCTTGCTGTGTACTTACTACCGCGATGCCGCCTTTGTTTTTGATAATTAGATTCACGGCTTGACAAATAGCCGCGTCGCTAGTACCAACAGCAATTATATTGTGTGAGTCGTGGCCAACGCAAGAGGCCAACGCGCCTTCTTTTAACTGAAAACCTTGAATAAAAGCCAGCGCAGGCGGCGTGTCTTGGTAGCGATTCACTACGGTCATTTTCAAAATATCTCGGTCGACATCGGACACCGCCAAGCCTTCTCGAAGCAGCGCTTTGCGTTGATTTTTTTTAGTAATTAATTCTCCATCAATGGCTTGAATAACTTGGATACGGTCGCTGCTGGCGGGCAAAGCAAAATCCGCTACTTGTTTGGGCGAGGTCTTAAAATTGTTGATTAGTGGGGACTCTACTCGATCTATAAAGTCTTGCCCCTCTTTAGCAACCAAATTGCCATTGATATAGGTGGCATAAACCTCAAAATTAGTCAAGTCGTGTACCAGCGCAAAATCTGCCCAATCACCTTCTTGCAATGTACCTACCTCCAAGTCATAGTGCGCTACTGGATTGAGGCATGCAGCCTGCAAAACATCGTAAACAGGTACGCCTTTGGCAACTGCTCTGGCAGCCAATTGATTGATATGCCCCAACAATAAATCATCGGGATGTTTATCGTCTGAGCAGAACATCACAGCGGCTTGGTGTTCGGGCAACAGCGGAATAAGCGCTTCAAAATTTTTGGCTGCAGAGCCTTCGCGAATGAGAATTTTCATACCCAAATTGCGCTTTTCTAGCGCTTCGGCTAAGGTGAAGCACTCGTGGTCGGTACTGATTCCTGCAGCAATGTATTGCTCAATGTCCTTTCCGCGTATGCCTGGCGCGTGTCCGTCTACGGGTTTGTTGACCGCTTTGGCAGCGGCGATTTTTGCCAGCATATCAGGGTCTTTGTGAATAACGCCTGGGTAGTTCATCACTTCGGCCAAATATTTAATATCTGGACGCGCTAAGAGCTGTGCCACGCCTTCGGGGTCAACTACTGCCCCCGCGCTTTCGAAGGTGGTTGCAGGAACACAAGACGGCGCTCCAAAATTGAATTTGAACGGCACCTGCGCGGCATTTTCCAGCATATACATAACGCCTTCTATTCCCAACACATTGGCAATCTCGTGGGGATCGGAAACGGTGGCAACGCTGCCGTGCCGCACTGCAAGACGCGCAAATTCCGAAGGAATCAACATGGAACTCTCGATGTGTACATGTGCATCCACAAAACCTGGAATCATGTAGTGGGGGAGCGGTTCGGTTGCTGATAAAGGCGTGATGCGGTGTATTTTTTGGTCTTTAAGCTCAATTTCAGCGGGAAAAATGCGGCGTTGAGCAATGTCGACGTAGTTGGCTTGTACTAACATTGGTGGTATGAAAAAGTGAAAAATAAAGATAAATAAACCTGACTGTTTAAAAGCTTAGTTAGGGATCTTCTATCTCGATTTTGTAGTTGTCTAATAGGCCAGGTAGTCCCGACAAGGAAAAATGTGCCCCTTTTATGGCGTTATTTGTGGGGTCAATAGAATAATCGCTGCTGCGTCTAAAGTCTGCCTTTTCTAAGTTGGTTCCGTCAAATTTAGCATGCTTGCAATCGCAAGCTAGAAGTTGCACCCCTTTTAAATTGGCTTTTGTAAAATCCACTCCTTTTAGACTACACTCCAAAAAACTACTTTGCTGTAGGGGTAATTGGTGAAAATTAGCGTGATCCAGTTGGCAGTATTCGAAAGTCATGGTCAATCCAAAAGTGCGGCAATGTTCAAAATCCAAGCCCAGCATTTTGCATTGTTTGAAGGTTGCTTCTTGGAAGGCAGTATCGGTGGCGCGTGCATTGCTAAAGTTACAATCCGTGAACAAACATTCCACAAAACGAAACTTGGAAAGATCGGCTTCGGAAAAATCACATTGGGTAAATGTACAGGCCTCGTATTCCCCGCATTGAAGCGGTTCTGCGGCTTGGTTTACTTGATCGAACACTTGGGCGCAATAATAAGGCGTTTCCATTTATAAGCGGGTCTTTATAGTGAATTCCCAAAATAGCAAAAATATTCTGAATACTCCTTCGTCTATTCTTCTGTTAGGTACTGACTGGGAACTGCATCAGTTAGCCAAACGCCGTTGTCCGAGCAATAGAACGTGTGGCCTTCGGCGTGCATGGCGGCGCTGTCTACCAAAAAGAGCAACGGACGACCGTGCCGACTACCTACCTTGAGCGCGGTGGATTTATCACAGGATAGGTGTACTTGGTGGCGGTTGCGTTTAATTAAGCCTTTTTCTAGAATACTGTTTTTATATTTTTGGGCAGTTCCGTGGTATAGAGTAGCAGGCGGAGAAACAGGTTCGAGGGCAAAATCTACATTTATAGAATGGCCTTGATTGGCGCGAATGTGCTGCCCTGTAGCATCTATTTTGAAGCGTTGTTTGTCGTTTTGATCGACGACTTGTTGCAGCATTTCGCGGGAGAGGGGGCGGCCGTGTTGCTGCATTTGTGCCAGTAAGTGTTCAATAGTGGCCCAGCCTTGTGCATCGAGTTCCAATTGAATGGTTTCTGGTTTGTGCCTTAGGATGTAGCTTAGAAATTTACTTGTTTTTCTTAGATTCATGTTTTTTTTCTAGAAAACTACGCGTATAGGAGGAAAAGTTTCCGAACAAGCGTAAAAAAAACTCCTTCCTATAAGGAAAGAGCTTTTTTATAGTTTTTGTTGGAGCCGTAGTGGGTGGCTTGTCTTAGTTGAAGTTTTTCTGTGCTTTCAACTCTTCTAGTTCTTGTAACACCTTTGCTAAGTCTGGAAGGTTTTCTTCGATTTCTTGCATGTGTTCTTGTCCAATTTTTCCACCGCCGTCTATAATGTCTGTAAAGCGCTTGTCCATTTGCTTAACGGTTGCGTTGCTTTTTGCACCATATACTTTATCGTTTAGCGTGGTTAATTTTTCTTGGTATTTCCCCAAGCGGTTCTGCATACGCTTTGTTTTATTGGCTTCTTTTCCTTGCGCTCTATCGCTAAATTTACCGAAAGCAGTTAGCAACTTTTCTGTTCTTCTGAACAATTGTTCTATGGCGTTAGCCTGTGCTTTGCTGTCTTTTTCGCTTTTCATTGCTTTGAAGTCTTTTTCGAAAGTATGATAAGCCTCTTCCAATTTTTGGAAGTTAGCAGAGCTTACTTCTTCGCCAGCAGTTTCTTCTGTTGTGCTGGCCTCGGTAGTTTCACTAGAAGGATCAGGAGCAGTTTCGCCTGTAGGTGCTTCAGCAGTATCGGTTGTGTTTTCTTCCGTAGTTTCTTCCGTAGTTTCGCCAGCATCCTCTTCTTCGCCCATTTCTTGGCCACCAATTACTACAACGGCTTTCATGCCGTTTAAAAAGGGCTTCAATGCTTTTAGAATTTTAGGCCATTTACCACCAGGAATTTTAGAAGCGGGGGCAGGGTCAAAACAAAGAATTGGTTTACCAGCCTCTTCTTTGACGTACGCTTCACCCATAGAAGCTTCTTTTTGGTTGGCAGACATACTTTTGTCTAACTTTCCCGACTTCATTTCTACTTGCTCAAAGTGCTTGTCCATTTTTTTGTTGACACCAAAGCACAAAAAGTGGCCTTGTGGCTTCTCTTTGTCGTCTTTGAAATAGTCTAAGACCAAGTGAAATTTTGCATGCTCTCCTACTTGAGCCTTTAATTTTTTTACGGATGCTTTAGCAAGACCCTTTACTTTGTTTAGTTCTAAGTCGGCTACCTTATCGTTGTTTTTGTCAAAGGCGTTGAAGTCTATTTTACTTTTGAACATAATCGGCAATATTTTTTAGTGTAAAAAGGTTTGATTAGAAAGTTGTTTGTTAGAAGTTGTTCTATATCAAACAACTTCATGAATCTGTTTTACTATGGGGGTTAGGAGAGCTTTTTAAATCGGACGTGTTTAAGCAATCCTTTAATTTCTCTACGAATTTCGTTCATTTCTTCAACTGCTTTTTGCAGCGTGGCTTTTATTTCTTTGCGGGCAGCTCTTTTATCTTTGCGGCTGCCCAAAAGTTTTTCTAGTCGTTTCCACTCTGGTAGGGCATTATCCAAAAAGGTTTTGTTGCTGGCAAACTCTTCCTTAGTTTTTTCGTCTGTTTGTGACAACTTAGTCAAAAAGACCAAACCTGCTTTGCGCATTTCTTTGACAAAATCGAGGTCATTAGGAACAGTTTCTTGCTTTTTATAGCGGGGCATTAGGTCGTTTTGCAACTTATCAATTCCGCGCTTAAGTAACTTGGCCTTCTTCTCGATGTCTGATCTTGGCACCATAGCCCCGCTGCTGCTCGTACCCGTACCAGCTTGAGTCGATTCGTTTTGGGCGCGCCCGCTTGAAGCAGTGCTGTCTGTGGTAGAGGTGCCCGTATCGGTATTGGTTTGCTCTGTATTGGTATCTGTATCGCTGTTCACTTGCTCTACGCTGCCATCAGCATTAGAAATCAACGGAGCCTTTAGCCAGCGAACATCGTGGAATTGCTTGAAGTATTTGCGTCGCATCTTGTTGATGATCTTGACGCTTTCTTTTTCTTTTGCTTTGCCCAAAGTAGTATTGGGCTGTATACATAAAATGCGTTTATTCTCTTCTTCTAATAAAAAACAACTGCCAATAGCAATCTGGCTTTTATCAAACCCATCTTTGCCCTTGCCGGCGTCTTTGAAGATTTTTTTGTGTTCTGCGGTCGTCTTACCAAAAATCATCAACGGTTCACCAGCTGCAAAATCTTGGCAAAAGAAGAAATCCGTAGGGGTATCTACAGAAGTTTTGGCAACCAGTGTTTTTTGCACGGCTTTGTAATACTTGGGCAAAAAAGCTAGATCCAAGCTTTTACTTTTAATGTCTCCTGCTTTGAACTTAGGGGAAATCTTGAAGGCCACAGATTGTCTGTTTATAAAGTGAATTGCAAATGCAACAGAATAAAATATGATTTTGCACGGACTTCTATCACGCACATTTTAGAATACAGGTAAATTTAAGAAAAGAAAACCAAAAAAACAAACCCTTTTTTGTTTTCTCTTTAAAACTCGGAGGTAAAAAGCCTGTTTAGCCTAATAGGAGTCCTTTTAATAGCCTTTTTTTCAAGATATTTTTTTTGATGATGATTCAAAAGAAGAAACACCTACGAAAGCGGATTTTAGCAAAGATTACAGGTATTGTAAGGGCTTCTTAGTACTTTTGTGCTTTCGGCTACTATCGGTCGCTGGCAAAAGCCATTTTTTCACCATTCCCTAAGCGTTTATTTTAGGGACACCATACACTATATAGTACAGCATGGCAAAAATTCCAATTGATCTCAGCAAAGGCGAGCTTAAACAAATAGAAATCCCTCAAGAAAATATCATCGTCGGCATCGACTTGGGAACAACAAACAGTTTAGTTGCTTATATGAAAGATGGTCAACCAGTAGTGGTGACCGACCACACAGGCACCAACGCGCTTGTGCCTTCTATTATACACTTTGAGCGCCCCAACTCGGTGATTGTAGGGCGCGCTGCTCTGCCCAAGTTGGTAGAAGATCCCGCCAATACTATTTTTTCTATCAAACGCCTCATGGGCAAATCTTATCAAGATGTAGAAAATTATCAAGATTTCTTTTCTTATCAAATTATAGACAATGAGGTAGACAACAGCTTGGTGAAAATTAGAATCAAAGACAAGTTCTATACCCCCATTGAATTGTCTGCTAAAATTTTAGCGCAGCTCAAACGCCGCGTAGAAAAAACATTGGGAGCAGAAGTTAGTCGGGCAGTAATTACAGTACCTGCTTATTTTAACGATGCTCAACGACAAGCAACACGCGATGCAGGAAAATTGGCTGGCTTAGATGTCCTGCGCATTGTCAACGAACCTACTGCGGCAAGTTTGGCTTATGGGATTGGCTTAGATCCAGACAGCACCCAAACCGTAGCGGTATACGATTTGGGCGGTGGAACCTTCGATATTTCTATTCTAAAAATAGAACACGGCATCTTTGAAGTCTTGTCGACCAATGGCAATACATTTTTGGGCGGCGACGATATTGACCGCGCCATCCAGCGCTATTGGTTGGATCAACAACAAACGCCTGCTACCAGCAAAGCAATTTTACAAGCACTGCGCTTAGAAGCTGAAAAAGCGAAAAAAACGCTTTCTACTGAAGCCGAATTCAAAACTATGGTAGAAGGCCAGTTTTACCAACTGGATCAAGCAACGTTTGCCAGTTTGGTGCAGCCCTTGTTGGATCAAACGCTGCTGGCCTGTGAACAGGCTTTGAAAGACGCCGAACTTACCGTTGCCGATATTGACGAGGTAATCATGGTGGGGGGGTCAACTCGTCTGCGTCTATTGCAAGAACGGGTGCAAACCTTCTTCGAAAAAGAATTGAACAACAAGCTAAACCCAGATGAAGTCGTAGCAATGGGCGCAGCTGTACAGGCCGATATTTTGGCGGGCAACAACAAAGATATTTTATTAATAGACGTCACGCCTCTGTCACTGGGCATTGAAACCGTAGGAGGATTGATGGATACCATCATTGCAAGAAATACAAAGGTGCCAATCAAAGCAGGCCGCCAGTATACCACTTCGGTAGATGGCCAGACCAATTTGAAAGTAGCGGTGTTTCAGGGAGAGCGGGACTTGGTGGCGGATAATCGTCAGTTAGGAGAATTTGTGCTGCGGGGTATTCCTCCGATGGCAGCGGGCTTGCCTAAAATAGAAATTCATTTTTTGCTCAATGCGGATGGTATCCTGAAAGTGCGCGCCAAAGAACTGCGTTCAGGGGTAGAGCAGACGGTAGAGATGCGTTCGCCTTACGGTATTTCGGAAGAGGAAATGGGACGGATGTTGTTGGAGTCTATTCAAAATGCCAAACAGGATATGACGGTGCGCGCCCTAATCGAAGCTAGAACAGAAGCGCAAAACGTGGTGTTGGCGGCTCGCAAATTTCTCACCCAAAACGCGGCCATTCTCACCGAAGAAGAAACCCGCCACACGGCGGATTTGGTCAAAAACTTGGAAAAGGCAACGGAAGGGAAAGACAAAGATTTTATTTTGCAACAAATGGAAGTACTCAACGAATATACAACTCCACTAGCGCACCGCGCTCTGGACGCCAACATTGCAGACGCCATGAAGGGTAAGAAGTTATAAATTGGCAAAACCGTGTTCCCTGTGGTCTTTTATCCAAACAGCACAAAAGAACGCTCCTTTAAAAAATAGCTATTTTTTAGCGCTTGCAACGCGGGCGAAGACAGCAGGAATATTAAAGGACTAGTTGAAGTGGGACTTGTTGGCCAACAGCTGTAAGCCTGTTTCCTATCTTATTGTTGCTCGGAGTTGTTGCGTTAAAAATGTTAGCACTGTACTAAAAAGGAGCTATTTCACCCTATAAAAATACTAGTTAGCCCTAGCGCAGCGTTAAAACAGCAATGCCTTTGAGGCTACTTACTTCACTGTCAAATTTACGTTATGTTGCGCCATTGTTTGATCCTTTTTTTTATTAGTACAGGAATGTTTGTTAATGCTCAACAGGACAGTTCCTATACCATTAAGTATGCCTTCAAACCTGTTGACCCTTACAAAGATTTAGAAGCGGGAACAGAGCATTTGTTAGCCGATGGTATGTACCGCGTTTGGAATGGAGAGCGTTTCCATTGGGGCTTTTACGACGAGAAAACCCAAGAGAAATTGACCAGACCCAAGTACGACACCATCACTTACCGCTATTTAAACAAAGAAAAGCGGGGATTTTATAGGGTGAAGGAGAATGGTAAATGGGGGCTACTTGGACCACAACGGGAGGAATGGGTACCTGTACAATACGACCAACTCAACTACGTCACCAAACGGTACCGCCCTTACATCAGCATACAGCAAGGGAAACAGTATGGCGTATTAGATCCCGAAGGAAACACCATTTTGGCAGCGACATACGATGATATTTTGTTTGACGGATACCGCTATAAAGTGCGCAAGGGCAACTTGTGGGGATTACACGACAACACGGGTAAAGAACTAATTCCAACGTGTTTTGATGAAATAGAAAATCACGCTTTTGTAAACCAAATGCGGGTGCGCAAAAATGACCAATGGGCCGTGTACAATTGGATTAAAGACGATCCTTGTGCTATGAAAGTAAGCTACGATGCCATTGATTATTTTTCTAAGTACTATGTAGTACAAGACGGGCTGGATTATGGATTGTTAGATTTAGAAGCTAAAGGAATTTTACCCATTGAGTACGATTACATGGCGCCATTTTTTCTAAAATACCTCAATACAGTTATTGTTGGGCAAGACAAAAAAGTAGGTTTGTTCCGCATCGACTCCACAGGAAAAAAACACGTAGAAGTACCCATTGAGTACAATGATATTTGGGTGGATGAAAATAATTTTAAAATCAAAGTACGCTTGGGCGACCGCATTGACTATTTTTTTGCCAACCAAACGCTGTTTGATTTGGAGTACAACGATGTCCAATATTACGAAGACATCAACCGTATGATGGTGAAGAAAAAAGGCAAGTGGGGCATGTTGACCTTAGAGGGCGAAGAGCGCATCCCGATTGACTACAACAAAATCCACGTCATGAGTCCCGACCAATTTATGGTAGAGAAAAAAGGCAAATGGGGGCTGCTGAACGACCGAGGCAAGGAGTTGATTCCCGTTCTGTACGACAACTTTGATTACCGGCCTAAAAAAGATATTTTCTTCGTTCAGAAAAATGACCAATGGGGAATCGTTTCTATTAAAAAAGGACTTCTGCTGCCGCCAAAATACGAGGATTTAGTAACCCTGCCCAACCGCAACTATTTGGTGAAACAGAAAGGCAAGTGGGGCGTAGTTGCACCAGGTGGCCGCGTTATCGTGCCCTTGGAATACGAGCAATACGATTATAAATATAAAGCGAAAGATATTTACTTAAAGCGAGCGGATGGACAAGTGAAAAAATATTCAATGTATTAGAGGGTAGGCTAGAATAACAAAAAGGGCTACCCAACAAAAAGTCGAAGTAGCCCTGTAATGTTTTTTATACCCAAACACTATTCAATAACGAGGCGATGGGTAATTTGCTG
>CAYUZF010000056.1:0-7027 GCA_964449615.1 uncultured Aureispira sp. | reverse complement strand
TCTATGCGCAATATATAAACGCCCGCGGGTAATTGCTGTTGCTGTATGGTCTGTATATCCGCGCTGCGCCGACTTTGGTAAACGCGCTGCCCCAAAGCATTCCACAATTCTATGGAAGCATCTGGCTTTGCATAAGCTCCAAAATCTATTGTAAACGTTCCATTGTTGGGATTGGGATAAACCAGAATAGACGGCTCTTCTACAAAACTTGGCAAAGCGGTAAAGAACACGCTGTGACAACCCGACGTATCTCGACAGCCGTTTTTAGTCAAAGCAACGGCATACAGGCCATTGGCTGTAACGGTATAACTGGCATTATTGGCGCCCAAAATGGGCAAACCCGTTTGACAATCCAACCATTGGTAACTGTCGTTATTCGTACTTGCGGATAAGGTCGCGCCTACACGCGTTACGGCGGTATCAATGACCGTCTTGTAAACGCTGCGTTGTGTGCTAGCAAAACAACCCGAATTGACATCCGTTGCCGTCACTTGATAATTGCCTGTGTTGGTGACGATCAAATTAGAATCGGTAGCGGTGGTATTCCAGACATACACGTAGTTGCCCATGCCTGCGCCGGCAGTCAGCGTCAAGCTATCTGCTGTGCAAAAGCTGTCCAAACCTGTACTCGTAGTTATGACCACATTCGGAACGGCACCAATGGCAACGGGTTTGACAAAGGTATTGCCACATCCAAAGCTGTTGCAAGCTTGTAGGCGCACTTCATGGGTAGGCGCATTAGCATCCCAGTTGACTGTGATGCTGTTGGTTGTACCGCCACTGACAAGCGTGCCGCCTACCACAGTCCAAGTATAGGTAGCATTGGGTTGGCTGCTAACGGTATATCCAATCCCATTTAGAGAATCATTACCACAAAAAACAGAATCGCCCAGCATCGCACTGATCACAGGAAACAAACTAGTATCAATTTGTACCACAACCCCAAAAACAGGACTCCAACTGCCGTCTTGCCCTTGAACACGGGTGTACAGCGCGTGTGGCCCCAGTGACAAACTAAAGGTAGCCAAACTATCTCCTACAATTTCTAAAGCCTCGTCAAAATTCCCATCAAACGCCAGCAGCGGCGTACCGTTACCTGGACCTGGGTCGGTGTCCCAAAAAATCTCTGCGCGGGTCAAGTTGATGAGATGCCCTGTAGCCAAAGGCGTAGCCGCCACATTAACAACTTGTGCAAACACAGGACTCCAAGCGCCATCTTGTCCCAAGACCCGAATAGCAAAGCGATGCAAGCCATTGTTGGGCAAAATAGCAGGCGGCGTATTGGAAAAAGCGGTTTCTAGTGCTTGGTCAAAATTCCCATCAAACGCCAGCAGCGGCGTACCATTGCCTGGCCCTGGGTCGGTGTCCCAAAAGTATTCGGCGGCGGTCAAGTTGATGAGATGCCCTGTAACCAAAGGCGTGGCTGCCACATTAACGACCTGTGCAAATACAGGACTCCAAGCGCCATCTTGCCCCAACACCCGAACGGAAAAACGATGCGAGCCGTTGCTGGGCAAACTAGCAGGTGGCGTATTGGAAAAAGCGGTTTCTAGTGCTTGGTCAAAATTCCCATCAAACGCCAGCAAGGGCGTACCGTTGCCTAAACCTGGGTCGGTATCCCAAAAATATTCGGCGGTGGTGAGATTAATGGTATGACCTGTAGTGAGGGGAGTCGATTGAACGTTAAACACTTGTGAAAACGTTGGACTCCAAGTTCCATCTTGTCCTTTTAAGCGAATGTGTAGGGTATGCGGCCCCGTAGACAGACTAAACGAAGTGGGAAGAAGCACAGTTTCTAGTGCTTGGTCAAAATTCCCGTCGTCGGCGATAACTGCCGTGCCGTTGCCCTGTCCTGGGTCGGTGTCCCAGTAAAATTCGCCTTCCACGATGGTTGGTTGAGCAGATACCTCCGTACCTACCAAAGACAGAACCATCAAAAGAACGACTAAAAGTAGTGGTCTAGCGATCAAAACCTAAAGCTTTTACATCTAGATTATATCCCTGAAAGATACCTCTTTCTAAAATGACGTGGTACACTCGAGAGCTGCCCGTTGTCAAAGGAAAATAGTTGTCTAAGGTGAAAGAACCCCCGTAAGCCCCTGCATCTCCTCTGGTCAAGTCCAAGTCGTAGTAGTTGATGGAAGGGTTACCGCCGTTGATCGCCGCTGAACCTGCTGCGTTGCGTCCATCTGCATCAATGTTGAAGGTGGTGCCTGTCGCGTCAGTAGCGCTCAAAGTGTGGCTAAGTGCCGCGCTTAGATTAAGAGTTCGGATATAGTTGTATTCTGTAATCAAGCTGCTTCCCGTATTTCTAAACAGGTAAATGCCATAATCATTAGAACGGCTACCCGATTGAAGAATGACGTTGTTAAAAACAAGCAATGTTGCTCCTGGGGTAGCTTGATCCAAGGTGATGCCGTAGCGGTTGCCTCCCAAATCAATGGTGTTGTTGCTAATTTCATGGTTGCCAGGTTTCAATTCATCTACAAAAATAGTTGTATTAGTAGACGTCGAATTTCCTTTGACAAAGTTATTTTTTACCTGTAGGAAACCATTGTCCGTATACAATTCCATACCTACACAGCGGTTGCCAATGATTTGGATTAAATCGTTGGTAGAAATAAGAGAGGAGCGCTTAAGCACTTTGTGCAATTGATTACCCAAAACTTTTCCATAGCGGAAAGTGACGTCGCCTGTGGTTCCTAAATCACAATTGGCGACTGTCAAATCGTAATTGGGGTAATCAAAATCAATCGCGTTGCCCGCAAAGTTAAACGAACAACCCAATAAGTTAACCACTGTTCTAGAAGAAGTGGTATTGTTCGCTCCCGATACCGTACCGCCAAAGGCCTCCAAGCCAATGAGGGTAACTTCCCGGTTGTTGGCTGCCAAAATAGACACGCTGCCTTGCAAGCGAAACCGTTCATTGTCCGTTGCCGAGACGAATGTCAGAGATTTGTTGATAGACAGGTTTTCTATCCAATAACCACCACTGGGTTTGTTGGTAACAAGGATGCGATCGCCGTTGGCCGCTGCGGTTATAGCCGCTGTAATGGAACCATAGGTGCCCGCTGGACCATTGTCTATGACCACCAAATCGGCAGCAAAACTTTGCTGAAATGACAGCAAAACAAAGCTCAAAAGCGCCAAGCTGCTGCTTTTAATGTACTTAAAATTCATGATAAATAATTTTGGGAAAAATGATTGGAGTTGCGCAGACCCACGAACCAGTTTTCAAATGGTTAATTAGAATAATTTCCTCGGAAATCATCCAGCGAAATCCAAATAAGATGCCAAAAAAATGTTAAACTGTTTTAAAAAGGAACTTTGTGGATATTGTAGGAGCCAATTACTTGAAAACATAGCAATAAATACAAAGAGCTTGCGTTGACGCCCAAATTTTGTAAGAAATAAGTATTTTTATAAAAAAACGTGGAACAATACTTCCCAATAGAACGGTCTTAAAAAGAAACATCAAATGCGTACCCTCTTCTTTTGTTGCTTGTTTACATCGGGCTTGCTGTGCTGGACAGCTTGCAACCGACCGTTGTACAGCAAGGTTAACTCAACCTCTAGTAAAGACGTGTTTATAAAATGGGCGCAGCAACAACAACTGTCCTTTGATTTGAAAAAGGAAGCGTCGATGGAGATGCTGGTCAAACAGATGGGGCAGGACATCGGTGCGGCAAAGGTGGTCTTGTTAAGTGAGGGCTTCCACAATTGTGAAGAAATGCTGCGGTTGCAGTTGGCGTTGGTTAAATATCTAGTACGGGAAAAGGGGTTTACGGTTGTAGCGAGTGAATCGGGCTTGCCAGAGTCGCGTTACATCAACGAATACATACAGGGAAAGCCAGCGATTCCACAGCTTTGGGAAAAGGGACTAGCCGAGATGTACAGCGAGTGGGAGACAGGCCGTGCTTTGGTAGAGTGGTTGTTAGAGTACAACCAATTGGACACAAACCAAGTAGATTATGTGGGCGTGGATATTGGCGGGTCTTATAAAGATTGGGAATTTCCTTTTGAGCAAGTGTTTGACTATTTAGACCATGTGGATGCCGCTACTGGGCAGCAATTAAAAGCCGATTTAGCTCCTTATTTTGAACTTATGAAGCCTTATGCGGCTTACTATTATACCACACGCGTAACCCCCGAACAGCGCGACCTTATGGCGCGGCTCTTGGACGACTTGATTCAGACGTTTCGTAAAAAACAAGCAAGTTATGTTGCCAAAAGCAGTCTTCGAGATTACGAATGGATCTTGCAAGCGGTGAAGGCTATGCGCTGGGCCGAGCAATATTATCGAAGCTACCAACGTGTGAACGACACCACCGCGCACGTGGTTCCGTTGCACAGTGGTATGAACGGGCGTGAACTTGCGATGGCGGAAAATATCAAATGGTTGCTTTCTTATAAAAAAGACGCCAAAATTATTGTGCTCAACCACGTGCTGCACACCAAAACGGCAACGCAGTACCAGGGGGATTTCTATCAATATTTTACACCGATGGGGCAGTTTTTAAAGCAGGAGTTGGGCGAAGCGTTGTTTGTAATCGGCATGAGCTATGGAGGCGGCCAATATTGGAACGGCTGGCAAGTGCCTAGCCGCCGCCGCGTAGACACCATTCCTGAATCTGATTCGCTGGGTTTAGAGCGCATTCTACAGACGGTTGCTACACAGGATTATTATTTGCACTTAAAAAAACCACCTTTGTTGAGTTACAAATGGTTGAATACTGCTATTAATTTACGAGAAAACGACTACCAAATTGTTGTACAACCGATTGAGTGGGATGCGTATTTTTTTTTGCAGGAAGTAACGCCCGCTAGAGCAGCAAAGTGATGCTTTTTTTAGTTGTTTCTATAAAGGATACGCCGTTTCCCAATTTTTGTTGCTGCACCACACAATAAGTTGACCACAGCCATACCGCTCACCAATCAACATGTGCGCGCCACCACTATAAAAATAGCTATTTTTAAAAGGAGGCATCCCCGAAAAAAAGATGTATTTTACCGTTTGTTTTTAAGTACCATTTATAGATTATAGAACCGCAATTTCTTTCTTCATTTAATTTAATACACAGCAGCATGAGCAATTCAACAACCCCCGCTATGGACTACGACATTTTGATCATTGGAACAGGTTTTGGTGGGTTGGGGCTGGCCATGCGGTTGCAACAAGAGGGCAAACGCAGCTTCATTTTGTTGGAGCGCGCCGATGAAATTGGTGGAACTTGGCGGGACAATATTTATCCAGGTTGTGCTTGTGATGTGCCTTCGCATTTGTATTCTTTTTCCTTTGAGCTGAATCCGACTTGGTCGCGCGTTTTCTCGCAACAGCCTGAAATTTTGGCGTACATGCACCGCTGCAAGGAAAAATACGATTTGGAGCGACACATTCAGTACAATACGACCGTTACTGAAGCGCAGCTGGACGAACAAACACAAACGTGGAAAGTTACGGCAGCCAATGGGAAGACTTGGCGGGTAAGAACCGTAGTAGCGGCTCTAGGGCCTTTAAATATACCTAATATTCCCAATTTTGAAGGACGAGAGCGTTTTGCAGGCGCTCAATTTCACTCTTCGGAATGGCAAGAAGGAGTGGTATTAGACAATAAAAAGGTAGCCATTGTGGGAACAGGTGCTTCGGCCATTCAAATCGCGCCCAACATCGCCGATACTGTACAAACATTGACGGTTTTTCAGCGTACAGCCCCTTGGATTTTTCCCAAAAATGATGCGCCCATCAAAAAGCTGTTTCGCGCTGCTTACAAGCGGTTGCCTCTGGCGCAGCGCCTTCGCCGTTCGGGGATTTATTGGTTTATGGAATATACGGGAAAGGGCTTATTTAAAGAAAATATGATTCGGACAATCACTAAAAGATTAGCTGAAAAGCACTTAAAAAAACAAGTGTCCGATCCTGTTTTAAGAGAAAAACTACGACCTAATTATACGGTAGGATGTAAGCGCCGCTTACCCTCAGACGACTATTTCCCCACTCTTATGAAAGAACACGTCCATTTGGAAACCAATGCCATTCGAGCCATCGTTCCCGAAGGCATCATCGACGAAACAGGGAAATTACACGAAGCGGATGTGATCATTTATGCTACGGGCTTTCACGTCATTGATTACAGCAAACGCCGCCTGAAAATTATAGGGCGTTCAGGCGAGAAATTGCTTGAAAAATGGAGCACCGAATTGCCGCAAGCCTACCACGGCACCGCAGTAGCCAACTATCCAGGGCTGTTTCTTATCTTGGGACCGAATACGGGACTGGGACACAATTCACAGCTGCACGTAATGGAATCGCAGTTCAACTTTATCTTGGATTATTGGAAACACTTGGATGGTTTACCCGAAGGCAGCTTATTGGACGTAAAACCCGCCGCACAACAACAATTCAACGAGCAGATTCAAGAACAATTGTCGACTATGGTTTGGTCTACTGGGACTTGCCAAAGTTGGTACATCAACGAAGAAGGGAAAAACCCTACGCTTTGGCCAGGGCATACCACTACCTTTAGAAAAAGAACCAAACAGCTACAAATCGAAGATTTTGAAACCTTAAAGCCTGCTTAGGGGCGCTGCTATTGGGATAAATTACGAATCACGGACAAGGAATTTCCTCGAAGGAAGGGCGTTGCTACGTGTTCTTTTCCGTAGTAAATTTTTGTATTGGGCAACCATTTTCGCAAGGTGTTTTCTATGAAGGCGCGATTGGCTTGCCCCTCTTCGTGCCAAATCAAGACTTTGAGGTGTTGCAATTTTTTGATGCTCGGTGGTAAAGAGCGCCGTCCGATGAAGGAAAGGTCTAAGGCCAACAATCGGGGTAGGGTAGAGAGTGCCTGAAAGCTCTGCGCCAACGCCAACGAACGATTGCCATTAAGACTTACGACTTGCAGCGCTTGTAAGCTGCCCAATTGGCGCGGCAAGGTACGCAAAGGCAATTTATCTAAGAACAATTTTTCTAAGCGGGACATTTGAAGCAGAACGCGGGGCAAGCGCTGTATGTTGTTGTAATACAAAG
>CAYUZF010000055.1:17740-25776 GCA_964449615.1 uncultured Aureispira sp. | reverse complement strand
AAATGTAGAGTGGAATATATTTTTCGTCCTTCAAAAGTTAAATAACCATACCATCCATTTTTCTTCGCCAACAGCCAATTTTTTCCAGCGAAGAGCAAGCGCTCATATTCTAGGGGTACCACTGCGACTCCGCGATGATTCACCACGCCCGATTTTCCTGCCCTACGCACCAAAAACAGGGTATCGGATAGCCGTTCCAACTGCTTGTACTCGGCCATGAGTGCCAACTGTCCTGTGCTGTCCAACAGCGCCCACTGTTTTTCTATCTTAATGGGGACATAAGCGGGCGGTTGTGCTTGAGCAACCATTGTCATTAGGCTACAGCCCAACAACCAACTCCAAGAGCGCAATAGAGGAAATAGCAGCGCAGCAAAACACGTTGTTTTTTCGTACAAAGTAGCAGAACAAAAAGCCATAATAGTCAAAGTATTTACAAAATAAAAACGGCTAGCAAGTATTCAAAAACAAAGCCAGCCCTCAGAAAACTGGCATACAAAATGTCAAAAGAATAGCTAGAAAAGCCCTCATACCCATTCCTATGGGCTGCTATCCTGTTATTTTTGTTAACCCCTTTTTAAATTAGATGCCGATATGAAAAATGCCACTACTTCCCTTAGTTTCTACGCTTTGTTCTTAAGCTTATTTTTAGGAACGGTTCTTCAGAGTCAAGCGCAGCGTTACCACCACCACCACCACCATCATCATCCCCACCAGCGGCCTCCTGCCCCCCAGCGCTATCACCAACCAAACAACTGTTGTAATAAATTTTCGCAATTGCACTTGCGTTTGGGTGGCAGCGCGCACGGTATTGGTGGCCCCAACACCCCAACGCTTGGGACTACTGTTGGTCTGGTACACGAACTGCACCTAGCGCCGTGGTTTCAATTGCGAGGCGAAGTAAATGTGTTGTGGCAAGGACGAGCGGAAAACTTTTGGGTGGTGCAGGGGGATGTTGATTATTTTTCTGTTAATGCCCCCTTGCTGTTGCAGATCATGCCCGCTAGACGGTTTTATATGGGTAGCGGCTTGGCGCTGAGTTATTTGGCGCATGCACAAGGTGGTCCTTTGCCCAACAATCGGCTGGGCATCAACTGGGTGGGCTTGCTGCATTACCGCTTTTTCTGTAGCCGAGCAGGGCTAGAGTTGCGCTACCAGCACCGTTTGAGTGGTCAAAATGCGCCTGCTATAACCGATACCGCTGGCAACCCAATTGCTCCTTTTGACGATTCTTCTTTGCAAGTAGCCCTAACGTTTAGGTTCTAACTCTTATAGTTCTATTCTACTACAAAGGAGTATCCTACGGGTACGCGTTGGGTGCCTTGTTGTATCGTTAATTGATAATGATAAAGACCACTGGGCCAATGTTGACAAGGTATGTTCTGCTGCTGTAGGCCAATTTGTGCAGGCTGTTGCTGTTGCCAAACTACTTGTCCCAAACTGTTGAAAATTACCAACTCGGTAGTACTCGGGCGTTCTAGGGTGTAAGCAATTGTCACTTGCTGGGTAGCAGGATTAGGATACGCGGGATACAAAGCCGCCCCCAAGTCAGCCAGTGTGGGCAAGCTAGTGTAACAAGCGCTCAATGGCAAATGCGGGCAATACGTGCGCTGCGGCAACGTGCAATCCAACACAAAAGGGTTCGCTTTGCCTTCTTGATAGGCTGCAATTTTGAAGGTGCGCTCCCATTCCAGTTGATCTACAGGATCGTCCAAATGCCATTGGCATAAACTGGGCAATTGCTGGGCGAAGAAAGCAGGATCGGCGTTGTCGGCCTTGTCTTTGTACATGGTATAGAAATAATAACTATAAAATACAGCTCGTGCAGCGTTGCCGCGATGGCTGGCACGCGGCTCAAAAGCAGGTGCAAAACTATCGCGTTTGCTATAAAGCACGGTCGATTGGCTGGGATTTTTTTCTGATAAGGTCTGGTAATACCAATCCGTTGCTTGACTGGCCGTTATAGCTTGCAATGGAAAATTACTGCGGGCAGAATTAGCGCCCGTCCTTGTCGGAAAGAGGTGATGCATGTCACTCTTGGCATTGCCGTAGCGCGCCCCTTTGCTCTGCGGGTAGGTATGCTCTGCGTTAATACCGTTTGCGCTACCGCTGCGGTACAGGCTGGTAGAGGGATCAACTCCTAGAGGAAGTGGTAAACGATGCCCTGTATACACCCCTTCTACACTATCCCGATGGCGATAAACCTTAAGATAAAGCGTATCTCTAGCATCGTCGTACAATAGAATATGAACAGGTTGGTACTGAGCGACCAAAGAATCTAATAATAAGCTACCTGTATAGGCGGGAAAAACAGCTTGATGTTGGTATTGCGCTTGCGCTGTAGGGGCGATCAAAAGAAGTAGAAACCACAATTTTTGTCGCATAATTATTCTTTTTATAAAGAAGAATGTTAAAAATAAATCGTTGTATTTTTTTATTGTACAACACTTTGGCTGCTTCCAACAGCACCATTTGGAACAGCACACAAGGTACAAACTAATTCAAATAGCCTTCCCTTTTAATCATCAAATGTTTCTTATTTTTTTGATAATTCGTAGTAAACAAACTACTGCTCCTTATTTAGAACAAAACTAATTTGCGAAATGTTATTACAACAGACCTGCTATTGCAAAATAATATTCTTGGTGCTTCTCGCCGTTGTTCTACGCTGTCCTACTTTTTTCAAGGTATACAAAAAAGCGCATTTGACTTGATAATTATGGCAATAACGAAGCAAACCTTGTCATTCAAGTTTTTTTATTTATAAATAGTTAAAATTAAATTTTGCAAATAAAATAGTCCTTGTGGAAAATCAACTGTCTTCGTTGTCTATTATTAAATACAGTGTAACAAAAGAAAGCGAATATTTTTACAGAAGATTTTTAGTGCGACTGGAGGCCGAGAGAGCTTGATGCAGTGCAACAACTGCGCCCTTAGCTACGAAGGCGAGCATCCAACGAACAAGCGTGCTATGTCCCGCACTTGTTCGGGAAAAAAGGCTCGCTTAAAAATGGTTGATTATTTTTGTTACAATGTATTAAATAGCTTTTTGTAGTAAATTTGCTGTACTCAAGGGCGTTCTATTTTTCTAATTGTTTTGAGCGCCTTGTTATTCTGACAATATTTCTCTAAATTAAAGCTGTTGCGTGCATCTACAAATGCATTACAAATTTACTTTTATTTATTTATCTTATTCATTCTTGAACTATATCAAGCTCCACCTGTTACTTGTTTTACACTTACAAGAACAAAATTACTCCTTACTATGAGAGGTTCCATTACAATTGCAATTGCTCTCCTAGCATTGTTGCTAGCGGCTTGCCATAGTGCAGAGAGCACAGAAATAGATCTTGATAAGGTAAAGGACTCGGCCCACCGAACCATTCCAGAACAGGCCAAACAGCGCGTACACTTTTACGACACCAACCACAAAGCGATCAACGCCGACCAGTTCAACCGTATGTTAGCCGATGGTGCCTATGTATCGCGCCAATATATACAAGACAATGGTTCTGAGGAGATACACTTGGTAAGCATCGCCGAACACAGCCAATCGCTAGAAGGTTTGTTGTTGCCAGAATTCGAATTGACCGATATAGAAGGCAATGCGTACACCCGCCAAGATTTGATGGGCAAGACGACTATTTTAACCTTTTGGACCACCTCTTCCCTTGTGTGTAAGAAAGAATTAGAACAGTTGAACGAATTGGCCAAAGAATACGATAAAAAACGCGGTTTTTTGTGGTTAGCGCCTGCTTTGGAGCCGTCTGCAAATTTGTCGCGTTTTTTGCGGAAGAAGAGTTTAAATTTGGATTTTACGTTTATTTCTGCACAAGAAGACTTGGCACAGCAACTTGGTTTGCTTACTTATCCCACGCATTTAGTCATTGATGAAAAGGGACACATCAAGTGCGCCATCGTCCGCCAATCCGACAGCAAAAAGCTCATCAGAGAGACCATAGGTACTTCTCTTTAAGCTTTGTTTTTAAAAAGTAATTAAAACAGGGAACACACCTTTTTAGGAAAGAGCTGCATCTATAGCAGTGACGGATACCAACACAGCCGTTTATTTCTTTCACTAAAAAACGTTCCCTATGTTTGCGCTCTTTTCCCGCTTTTCACTCCTGAGTTTTTTATTGTTTGCTGCCTTTCAACTACAAGCAGGTGGCTTTATTATGGTTACCCCCCAACAGCACGAGAAAGCCCAACACGTTTCTTCCAGCCAACTGTTTCCCTTAGAAGTTCGCTCGCTCCAAGTTAATGCCGATATTTTTGGCCAGACGGCCACTACCACCATCAAACAAGTCTTCTTCAACCCCAGCCATCGCCAGTTGGAAGGGCATTTTTTATTTCCCGTCCCAAAAGGGGTGGTGGTTACAGATTTTAAAATGATTATAAATGGCGTAGTTCACCAAGCAGAATTGCTCGATGCTCAAAAAGCCAAGCGCATATACGAAGAAATTGTGCGCCGTTCCAAAGACCCTGCTTTGTTGGAGTATTACAACAACCGTCTGTTTCGGGTACGCATTTTCCCCATTTTACCACAAAAAGAACAAAAAATTGAGCTGACTTACACCGAAACCCTGTTGCGCGACCAGCAAACGGTAGCCTATAATTTTCCTATGAATACCCAAAAATACGCCGCTAAATCGCCACAGCAGTTCAGCCTTAAAATAAACTTAGTCACTCAAAATGACCTCAAAACAGTTTACAGCCCTACCCACAACGCCGAGATTGTACGCAAAACCAAACGCCAAGCACTAGTCGGCTTTGAAACCGAAGTATTAAAAAGTGACCGCGACTTTCAATTGTATTTCAGTACCGATGACAAAGCATTGGGGGTGTCCTTGCTCACGTACAAAGCCCCCCAAGAAACAGGGTTCTTTTTTGCCAATATCAGCCCTGGTTTTGATGAGCAGCAAAAAACATTGCCCAAAGACATCGTTTTTGTATTGGACAAATCGGGCTCTATGGCCGGCGAAAAAATGCAGCAAGCCCAAAAAGCCCTTCAATTCTGCATTGAAAACCTAAATTCAGAAGATCGCTTCGAGGTCGTCGCCTTCTCTACAGAAGCAACTTCCCTATTCGGAAAAGTTACCCCAAACAAAGGCAACAGTAAACAAGAAGCCTTGAATTTTGTGGATCAGTTGGCTCCAATTGGAGGCACCAACATCGAGGAGGCGCTGACCCTAGCCCTCAATGCCCAAGAGAAAGACAGCCAACGTCCCTTCTTTGTCATCTTCATGACCGACGGAAAACCAACCATCGGCGAGACGGATCAAGCGCAATTATTAAAAAAAGTACAAGCACACAACCAACAACAGGTACGCATTTTTACTTTTGGAATTGGCACCAACCTCAATACCCACCTACTAGATAAAATTACTAAGGCAACCAAAGCCTACAGTACCTACGTACTACCAGAAGAGGACATAGAAGTTAAATTATCTAATTTCTATACAAAAGCTTCTTCGCCAGTTATGACTAATATAAAGCTAGAATTTGATAGAAACATTCGCGTGTCAGAGTTGTACGACAAGACCCTGCCCGATGTGTTCAAAGGTGAAAGCATCACCGTTATGGGACGTTACCACGGCACGGGCAAAAGTAAGCTAACGGTAAGCGGTGATGTGGGCGGTACCCGCAAAAGCTTTATTTACACCGTCAATTTTACCAATGAGCAAACCGACCTCAACTTTATTCCCAACTTGTGGGCGGCACGTGCGGTGGGGTATCTGTTGGAACAAATTCGCCTCAACGGCAGCAATCCTGAACTGGTAGAATCGGTGACGGTACTGGCCAAAAAATACGGCATCATTACGCCGTATACTTCTTACTTAATTGTAGAAGATGAAGTGGTCGCCGCCCGTCAAAACAACGTCCGAATAGAGGATCAGTTGCTGCGCTCGCGCAGCCAAAACGCGCCACAAGTATTTGAATCGAATGAATTTGAGGAAGAAGTAGAAAGCATCGCTGGAAGCGGCAGTACCAAACGCAAATCGGGTAAAGCGCCCGTGCGCGCCAGCCAAGAACAGCAATTGCTCAACAAGGCTTCTAACTTGGACGATGCGGCGCTCGGTTCTGGACAAGAACGCTTGAATTATGTGGACCGCCACGGGCAGCAGCAAAATATGGCCAGCGACATTGTGAACGTACAAGGACGCGCTTTTTACCGCAACAACAACCAATGGCTGGATGCAAACATTGCGCTTTCTAACAACAGCCAACAAAAAACCAACCGCGTACAGTTCAATTCGGCGGCCTATTTTAAACTCTTACAAAATCAAGAAGCCGTGCCTTTTTTGGCACTGGGGCGCAACGTACGGTTTGAGTTGAACAGCAAAGTGTACGAGATTTATGAATAAGACGCTTTTGCTCTACTTTTTTGAAAAGTAGATTAAATGGTGTGGGTAGAGCAGCGTGGTGGCTGTTCTACCCTTTTTTGCTTACTAGGCTTTATTGATTGATTATCAATATCTTATTTTATTACAAAAATAAAAATTCCAAAAAAGAACGGTCGCTGTGAACCTTTTGTACCTCTTTGCTGTTTATGGTTCTGTTACGTCGTTTGAAAATAAGGTTTCTCCGACCTTATAGATGCAGCACATTTCCCTTTTCTAGCCTCTTTTTTCAACACTTCTTTTTTCATGTATTTTGGATTGAAAAAAGGGTTTTATGGTTTAAAAGCAGGAAAATCTATTCATGACTTGTCCAACACGGAAAGTATTTTAAAATTAGACCCTGAAATTCAGCTGGCCGAAATCCTAACGCGCAATTTACAGGCGCTCTCTTCTGGAGCAACACAGCCCGAGCTGTACGCTGTTTTAGTTCGATGAAAATTAAGTATACCCTATTGCGTTTTCGAACTCTTACTTCAGAATACGTTTAAAAAAAATACAAAAAATGGCTGCTGATTACGTGTTGCTTTGCAAACGCTAGGATTCCTTAGCAGTGGGCGAAGTGGTGGAATTAGAATTTTGATGTACATAAGTTGATCTATAGCTATAAAAAAGCGCCTTCTGAACAGTCAGAACGCGCTTTTGAACTATATTGAACTACTATATATTTTGCTTTAAAGCTACGACTAGTTTTCGTTTTTGAATTTCTTCAAGGCATCGTTCAATCTAGGAACAACTTCAAACAAGTCGCCTACTATGCCGTAATCCGCAGCTTTGAAGAACGGTGCTTCTGGATCTTTGTTGATAACCACAATTACATTGGACTGGTTGACTCCTGCCAAGTGCTGGATCGCGCCAGAAATACCAATAGCAATGTACAAATTTGGACGAATAGCTACCCCTGTTTGTCCCACGTGTTCGTGGTGTGGACGCCAACCAATGTCAGCCACTGGGCGAGAACAAGCCGTTGTAGCACCTAAAATATCGGCCAATTCTTCTACAATTCCCCAGTTTTCTGGTCCTTTCATACCACGGCCTGCAGAAACTACTTTTTCCGCTTCTGGCAATGGTACTACGCCTTCTATGGTAGACTGTTCTTTTACGCGGATACGTCCTTGTGGAATTTCTACCTCCAACTGTTCTACAGCAACCGCTGCGCCATCTTCCTGAGGACGGAACGTATTGGGTGCGACGGTAACTACTTTGTTTTCTGTAGTAATTTCGTAAATGGCAAATCCTTTACCAGAAAACACGCCTTTTTTCACTTGGAAATTGCCGCCTTCGGGAACGGTGAGAACAGCCGAAGCCATTCCAGCCTCTAGCCGAACGGCTACGCGTCCAGCGATAGATTTTCCAGAAGAAGAGTGGGCAAATACCACACAATTGGCGTTCAATTTTTTGGCAGCATTGGAGATGATTCCCGCGTATATTTGGGCATCAAAATCGTTGGAAGCAGCCACATTGTATACTTTATCAGCACCGCACATGCCCAATTTGTCACTGTCGTCGGCTTGACCAATTGTTAAGGCAATACATTCTGTACCGAGGGCAGCAGCCGTTTGCTTACCGTAAGTAACTGCTTCTAAAGCAGCTTTTTTTATAGAACCTGCATCGGCCCTGGCGAGGATCAGCGATTTTACT
>CAYUZF010000055.1:12685-17730 GCA_964449615.1 uncultured Aureispira sp. | reverse complement strand
TTATAGAACCTGTTAGGCTCTCTGCATAGACTAATACAGCCATTTCTTAGATTACTTTTGCTTCGTTATGTAATAGGTTGACCAACTCGTCCATGTTTTCTGGATCGATCATTTTTACGCCTGTTTTTTCTGGTGGATACTCGTATTTAACGGTTTTCACCCAAGCGTCTGCTTCTACAGCAGGCAATACTTTGATGGGCTTGCGCTTGGCCATCATAATTCCACGCATGTTGGCGATGCGCTGCTCGGCCATTCCCTTAGAACAACTCAAGACAAAAGGCGTATCTACCTCTACCACTTCTTTTCCGCCTTCGATATCGCGCTCGATGGTAGCCGTGTTGCCCGCTACTTCCATATTGATTCCGTAAGAAACATAAGGCAAGTCCAACAACTCAGAAACCATAGCCCCTACTTCGGAGCCGTTGTAGTCAATGGTTTCTTTGCCCAAGAATACCAAATCAAAGTTTTCTTGTTTGGCATAATCGGCAATCTGACGCGCTACAAAATCGGCACTAACGGCCTCTGCATCTACGCGCACAGCAGCATCGGCACCGATGGCCAAGCCTTTACGGATAACGGTTTCGTTGGCTTTGGGGCCTACGTGGAAGAGCGTTACGCTTCCTCCTGCTTGTTCTTTTAATTCCAAGGCGCGTACCAGGGCATACCACTCATCGTAAGGATTCATGATAAACTGTACTCCACTCGCATCAAACTCGGTCTGATCGCCGTTGAATTTGATCTTAGTAGTTGTATCAGGCGTTTGGCTTACACAAACTAGTAATTTCATATATTGTAAATTTATTTTTGGTGACTTTCAATTTATTTTGAAAACTGACGTCAAATATAGAGCAATCTTCCTGTTTTTTATAGGAAATTTGTTTAAAAATGCATCCTTTTTGGCGCAGTTTATTTTTTTAAAGTAATCCAAAGGCACGAACATCTTAGATTTCGGGCAATAATGTTACTTTTGGACACTATGAACTTACTAACAGAAACTAAGCACTTGCTGTTTAAAGAAATACGGTTAGAATTCCGTCAAAAATATGCCATTAGTGGGGTGTTGTTGTATGTGTTGTCTACTGTTTTTGTGGTGTATACTACGCTGGGGCAAGAAGTGGGCGCCGCGGTGTGGGGTGCGTTGTTTTGGATTGTGGTGCTGTTTGCCTCCGTCAATGCCATTGCCAAAAGTTTTGTGCAAGAAAGTCCTAAACGGCAGCTGTACTACTATGCGTTGGCCAGTCCTTCGGCGATCATTTTGGCCAAAATGCTGTACAATACGCTGTTGTTGTCGGTCATTTGTGGGTTGGCGTATGCGGCGTTTTCTTTGTTTTTGGGCAGCAAAGTGCGGGATTCTTTGCTCTTTTACCAAACGCTGGGCTTGGGCGCGCTGGGCTTTTCCGTAGCCTTTACGTTCATTTCGGCCATTTCGGCGAAAGCCAACCAAAGCGCCACATTAATGGCCATTTTAAGCTTTCCCATTATCATTCCAATGTTGATGACCTTAATGCGTTTAACAAAAATCGCGTTGGGACTAATGACGGACACTGCTTATTATCAGGACATGTTGATTTTGATTTGTTTGGATGTAATTCTGGGCGCGCTGTCTTTTATTTTGTTTCCTTATTTGTGGCGGGATTAAACGAAAAACCCGTTGAATAGACGTTATAAAATGATGCATACCTATACCATACGCCCAATGGAGGCGGAAGATGATGCCGCTGTAGCGGCAGTGATTCGAACCGTGTTGACTGAAGTGGGAGCGCCCAAAGCAGGCACGGCTTACGCAGATCCTATATTAGATACCTTGTATTCGGTGTACCAACCCTCCAATTGTGCCTATTTTGTGGTACTGGAGGACGGGGTAGTTATTGGAGGGGCTGGCATTGCGCCTTTGGAAGGCGATGCGGGAACGGTTTGCGAATTGCAAAAAATGTATTTATTAGAGCGGGCGCGGGGCAAAGGGCTGGGTGCGCAATTGATGCAGCAGTGTCTAGTTTTTGCACAGCAGCAGGGTTTTGAGCAGTGTTACTTGGAAACACTGCCTTATATGAAAGCCGCGCAGAAACTGTATCAAAAAGCTGGCTTTGCTTATTTGGACGGCCCCTTGGGGGCAACGGGGCATTACAGTTGCGATGTGTGGATGATGAAACCATTGTGCTAAATTTGGTGTTCTAAACAACCTAACACATTATTTCACATCCCAACAAACAGCGCCCAGCGTATGCACAACATTCTAAACAGAAACCACTTCTTTATAAAAGAACATGTCGGAGCTTTCAAAGCGGCCAATAATTTTGATATTCTCGATCCAGAAACCCAAGACTTACTGATGACTTGCCGAGAAGAGAAACTAGGCTTTTTGACTAAAGTCTTGCGCTTTTCTTCGGATTACAAAACCTTTACGCCGTTTGAAATAGACGTGCATACAGCCGATGGACAACCCATCCTTACGGTCAAACGTGGTGTTACCTTCCTCAAATCAACCGTAGACGTTTTAGATGGGCAAGGAAGATTGGTTGGGCGTCTTAAACAAAAGCTGCTCTCTATCGGAGGTAAGTTTTCTGTAGAAGATCCAGAGGGAAGACCTGTTTGCACCCTCCAGGGCAAGTGGACCAGCTGGGATTTTAAATTTATAAAAGACGAGCGCGTGTTGGCTTCGGTCACTAAAAAATGGGATGGGTTGGCCAAAGAACTCTTCACCACGGCAGACAACTACATGTTGATCATCAACGATTCGGTACCCGCGGACAACTCCAAACGTTTGCTAATTTTGGCGGCAGTGTTGTGCATTGATATGGTGTTGAAGGAATAAACGCTATTGGTGGATTAATCTTAAATTGCTATGAAAATTTCTATTCGAGACATTGGGGTGGTACATAAGGCTGATATCCAGTTGGATGGCTTGACAGTACTTGCTGGAGAGAATGGTGTTGGAAAATCGGCTATTGGGAAAGCGGTGTATGCGCTAGCGCAAAGTATTGTTCGTTTACAAACGTCTACTTCTAACGATATGCTGAAGCGTTTCATGCCTTTTCTTCTCAATCAGGTCAGTGACTCGGATAAAGATTTCCTAACCAGCTTCATAGACACTTCCAGAAGTAATTATGAACCCCGTGAGCTGGCAACTATTTCTAAAGCCTTACGGACAAGGTACCCTGACTTGGTAGAAAAATGGAACAAAGACATCGAAAACGGTGCTTTGAGTTTTGATCACGGTAAAATAGTAGCTCAAGAACACGATGTTCTTAAGGCTTCTGTGTTCTCTAATGCTTACCACAACCAGCAAACAGGCAGCAACTCTTCTTCCATAGCAGCACACAGCGACGACGAGCGTACTACTACTATTTTCAATATAGAGGAAGGCAAGACGACTTTAGGAGGAGAGTTTGGCACTCAATACTTAGGAACTCCTATTCTTATAGAAACTCCTTTTATATTATCCCTTTATCGCTACATCAAAGAAAATTTAGCCTTCAACAATCATCAAAACAAATTATTACCAGACTACACAAAGGTTCTTGTTAGAAAAATATCAGAAAGTAGCTATACCCCTGACTACAATCTACCAATTTGTAAAGCCATCCAGTCTATTATACAGGGGCGCATCATCCTAGAAGACGATCAACTATTTTATGAAAATAGTCACCAAATTAAGTTTCCCATTCAAAACGTAGCCACAGGCATCAAGAGTTTAGGGTTGCTCCAACTCTTAATAGCAGGAAACGCTATTAACCAAAATGCTGTTCTAATCATAGACGAACCCGAAGTACACTTGCATCCCAAGTGGCAATTGGAATATGCTAGAGTAGTTGTGGAACTCGTCAAAGCGGGTGTCAAAATAATCATCAACACCCACAGCAGCTATTTCATTCAAGCTTTAGATATTCATAGCGAAAATGAAGGCATTGCGGCTTCTACCAACTTCTACTTGGGCAAAATGACCGAAAAAGGCAGCGTATTTGAGCATTTAAATGAAAGTTTAGAACCCTTGTATCAAGTATTTGCAGCGCCAAGTATGCAATTGATGGTAGAACGAGCTAGAGGCAACCGCAAACCCTATGCGCCAAAGAAAAAGGTTTCTTCTACAGTACAAGAAGACCAAATTTCTTATAAAAAAACCAGCAACGACGAAACAGCGTAGCCATGTTACAACAATTGATAGAGGGGCTGCGCAGACAAAATCTATATATAACCAAGCCTTTAAGAGATATAGAACACTCTTGTTGTGCGTCTACCAAAGTTGTTTTAGATTTTGATGCAGTTAAAGAAGCTTATTACCGTCAAGTTGGCCCTATCGGTCAAACTCCTAAATCTTGTGATGTTCTCTTAATAGAGGTAGACAAACAAAAAATCATATTTGGAGAAATGAAGAATATGGATAAATTTATCGAGCGTTTTATCTGTGATTTTTTAGAAGAAACGGAGCGTATTCCTACTGCTTCCACCATTACCAACCAAGTATCCGATAAAATCAAAAGTAAATACCGCCCTGATCAAAAAATGGTAGATAGCTTGTTGTTGCTTTTAGAAATAGCGGACTACTGCGGCGTGGATGCTGCACTTTTTCCTTATGTAACTGGTAAGCAATGTGCTTTGTCTTGTTATTTTATAATGAAACTTCAAACAGAGTACGCTCTTTTATTAGAAGAAGTGTGGCGCAGAGAAGGCGAGTATTACCGCTACCACAACATAGGTCCCCCGCCGAGCCACTTCCGAACACACCACTGCTGCCGCACAGGCCACGTTCAACGATTCTACCCCACTGGCCATTGGGATATTAAAATGTTCTGTGGTTAAGTTTTCCGTAGCTTCGGAGACACCTGCCGATTCATTGCCCAGCACAAAAATACTGCGCGGTGCAAACTCTGCCTCATAAATGGTACGCCCCTGCTCGCCCGACAAAGCATAAATAGCAAAGCCTTTTTCTCTGGCTTGCCGCAATACGGGGCTTAGGCGCTCGCATTTGAGCAGGCGACTTTTGAACACCACTCCTGCAGAAGCCTTGATGACAAAAGCGTCCAATTTGGCGCTGCCTTTGCGTGGCA
>CAYUZF010000055.1:0-12675 GCA_964449615.1 uncultured Aureispira sp. | reverse complement strand
AAGCCGAGCGCCGTAGCCGTGCGGATGATGAGTCCAACATTGGCGGGGGTGGTGATGCCATCCAACGCCAAAAAAGCACAGCGCTCAGGCAAATCTCCTTGTCTGAAAGTCTGCAGAGCATCGTCCATATAGGGCGTGTGTACGTCTGCGGCAACACCCTGATCCTGTTTGGGGTGCTTGGACAAGCGGGACACCTCGGCGGCTTCTAAACGCAGTACAGGTACTTGCCGCGCTTCGCAGGCCGCTAAAATCTGTTTGATAATGTTTCCTTTGGCCTTGCGCGCAATGGCTACTTTGGCAATGGACAATTCTGTTTGGGCAAGCAATTCTAAAACAGGTTTGCGGCCGTAGACGGTGAGAAATTGATCTCTGGGGTGCTTCATCTTTTTACAGTTGGATGGAATGCGTGTTAAAGAAGTTCAATAAAAAAAGGAGCAACTCGCGTCGCTCCTTTTTATTTTCTCTAGTGAAATAGCGCTTATTTCACCATGTCTTTTTTCTTTCTTGTTTCGTACTCCTTCATTACTTTATGACTAGTAGTATCAGAAGTTATAGAAGAGGTATTGTCAAATTTATTGGTTTCCCCTAATGCTACTTTACCAATGTATCGGTTTCTATCCACATTGTTAATGTTTTTGTGGCAGATGATTTGGTAAGCAGAAGAGCCACCGATGGCAGCAATTCTAGTAGACCAACCCAAAAATACCTGATACATTCTAAATTGCATCTGTCCGTATTTCTCGATTACTTTGTCTTTGTTGCTCATCCAGTTGTCGTACCAAGCATTGATCGTTTTGCTGTAGTGGATGCCAACATTTTCTACGCTGTTGATTTCAAATCCAGCTTTTTCAATCTTTCTAAGATCCCAGCTCACGGGCATGCTTGCATCTGCACCAGGGAAGATGTATTCGTTCATAAACAATCCCCAAACAATGGTTTCTTGATCTGGTCCGCGCAGCAAAGATTGTCTTTCTCTCAAAGCGGCAATTTGCAAGTAGAAAATTCCATCGTCTTCTAGCAAATCATAAATCTGCTCCATGAATTTCTGGAAGTATTTGATCCCTACATGCTCGGCCATCTCCAGACAAGCAATTTTGTCGTACTTTCTTTGAGGAATGTCTCTGTAATCCATCAAAAGGATTCTAGATTGGTCTTCCATACCGTTCTCCTTGATGAGTTTGGTGCCCCATTCTGCTTGCTGAGGCGTAATGGTAACTCCTGTCGTATCCATGTTGTAGTTCTTGGCCATGTGTGCCACCAAAGTACCCCAACCACATCCAATATCTAGCAGGCTCTCTCCTTCCTTCAATTGCATTTTTTGTGCAATCAAGTCCAATTTATTGTCCTGTGCTTCCTCTAGTGTTTCATCGCCAGTTCTGTAGTAGCCCGACGTATAAACCATTCTTGGGCCTAAGAACCATCTAAAGATATCATTCTGGTCATCGTAGTGGCTCAAAATGGTATCTTTGTCCATTTTTTGTGAATGGCTCATGATTTCTGGTAGGAACTCCGTAATAAAAAATTTATAGTGGTGACCTACGAAATTGAATTCACATAATTCCTTAATGTTGTCGATGAAATCCATGAAATCACCTTTCATATCTATATCACCTTTTAGGTAATCCTCGATCCAGTGCCCAGCTTCTACTTTAGCGCCAGAATATCTCTGTCTTAATTTTCTATTTTTTACTTCGACAAAATCTGAAATTCTCATTATTAATAATGATTTTTTAGTGAATAAAATAAATTGGGAGTTTTAACAACAACCATCCTAATGATGCGTTATTTAAGCGTTTCCCCCATTTGTTGGGCCATAAATATTGCCTATACAAAACTTGTGGTGTCTCCTTTGGTAATAGTGTATCAATTAATACTCTAATAACTAAGCAACTGAGGATGTATTGAGGCTCCAAAAAACCTGTTGTTCTTTCTTTAGCGCAAAACATTTTAATCGGTTTTGCTGGACCTCTGGTCTAATTTTGCACAAATTTAGGGCAATAAATCTTATTATTACAACAAACAACAGGATTTATTAACAGGGCTGCTCAAATAGCGGTAGCGCTTTTAGTAAAATACACTAGTCACATGGCCTTATCTTCTGCTCCTTCTTTTTTCGAAAAAACTTCTTAATACCTTTCCAAAAGAGGCGTTTACCACGGCTTGGTCTGGATGGTGTATGCCCTAGTGCTACTGCTGCTCGATAGCAACCAAGGCAGTTTTATACTCACGCTACGCAACACGGTCATCCATGTGTTTTTTTTGATGGTAATTGTGTATTTTAATTACTGGTACCTCATTCCTCGCTACCTCTCCGAGAAGCGCTTTTTGGTGTATTTGGCGTTGCTTTTGCTAACTGCGGTGGTTATTATGCCCATCGAAATGGTCTGTTTGTATTGGAATATTGCGGGCAACGACAACTTGGATGCACAATTGGAACTGCTCACTAAAAAATCAGGCCATTTTATTTTTCTTTTTCTAACATTGGTGGTGAGTACGCTGCTCAAAATCACCAAAGAATGGCTGTTGCAGCAAGCCGTTCAAAAAGACTTAGAAAACAAAAATTTACAGTCTGAACTGAGCTTTCTGAAATCGCAAATCAACCCGCATTTTTTATTCAATACCTTGAACAGTTTGTACGCCCTTACGCTCAAAAAATCCGACAAAGCCCCCGAACTGGTGTTGCAATTGTCAGATATGATGCGCTACATGTTGTATAAAAGTAATGAAAAAGAAGTGCCGTTAGAACAAGAAATTCGCTACATCGAAAATTATTTGGCGCTGGAGCGTACCCGCTATGGCGACAAGGCACGCATCGAATTTGATTATGTGGGCGAGCCAGCCAGCCAATACCGCATTGCGCCCTTGCTGTTTATCACTTTTTTAGAAAATAGTTTTAAGCACGGCTTGAGCCAAAGCATTGAACACGGCTTTGTAGAGTGCTTTATTTATACCGAAAATGGCGTGATTGACTACACGTTGCAAAACAGCAAAACCACCGAGCGCGACGACCACTATTTTCAAGGGGGCATTGGTTTGGTCAATGTAAAACGCCGTTTGGAATTGATTTATCCCAAGCGCTATCAATTGGACATCCACGAAACCGAAGACACCTACATCGTCAACTTAAAAATCGAGGGCTTGCACATCAAGCAATCCCAGCCAGCAGCCGTCGGCGACAAAATTTAGTAGGTAATTGCTTTAAGAACTAAAATTACTTGCTTTATTTATAACAATACCCTATCTTTATTTACTTCATTTTAAAAATACTAGCATGAACGTAATTCTTGTAGACGACGAGCCGTTGGCTCAGGAGATTGTAGAAACACACATTGGTAAATTCCCCAACTTGAACCTAGTAGCCAAGTGCAGCAATGCAGTAGAAGCACTAAACGCGTTGAAGGAAAACGATATTGATCTAATGTTTTTGGATATTCAAATGCCACAAATTTCTGGCATTGATTTTCTAAAGACCTTGCCCAACCCGCCCAAAGTGATCCTGACCACTGCCTTTTCGGAGTATGCGATGGATGGCTACGATCTCAATGTGTTGGATTATTTGTTAAAACCGATTTCGTTCGATCGTTTTGCAAAAGCGGTTAACAAGGCGATTAGTCAAGAGCCAAAAACCGCCGAAGCAGAGCCTAGCCACAGTAGAGAAAGCGCGGATTATATTTTTGTAAAAGCCGATAAGAAGTTGATTAAAATCCACTTCAACGATATTTTCTACATCGAAGGGCTAAAAGATTATGTCATTCTGCATACCCCAACAGGGCGCGTAGTTACCTTACAAACAATGAAAAGTTTGGAAACAAAACTGCCACAGGACTTGTTTATGCGGGTACATCGCTCATACATTGTAAATTTAAATAATATTACCATTATAGAGGGCAACACCATACAGATCGGGAAAAAGATTATTCCTATCGGAAAAAATTACAAAGATGCGTTGTTAGAAATGGTCAATCAAAATCGTTTGTAGCCTGCTAACGACCTATTTACACCACATCAATCCATTGTATATCGTTTCCCCCACCTCCCCAATTATTTTGTTAACCCCTCCCAATTGTTTTACATGGATAAAAATCAGAAACTGTATTTATTTCAACTTATCAAATCACTCTCTGTCTCTGAAAAAGGTTATGTAAAAAAATATTGTGCGAGAAATGGCGCTAGCCCCGCCTACCTCAAACTCTTAGATGCTATTGACAACCAAGAAGAATACAACGAGGACAAACTCAAACAGAAATTTAAAAAAGAAAAGTTTGTCAAACAGTTCTCGGTTGCCAAAAACTACTTAACCAAATCTATTATGCGCAGTCTCAGGGCTTATCATTCTGATTCTAGTTATAATATACAGGTACACGAATTGCTGTTAGAAATTGAAATTCTATACAACAAACGCCTCTTAGGTTTGTGTGAAAAGATCTTGAAGAAGGCTAAAAAAATTATAGAAGATGCCCAATTGTACCACCATGTACAAGAGCTTTGCTTTTGGGACTTTCGCCTGCGCCTACTCCTCCCCTTCGATGGCAACACCGACCAACTAATGGCCGAAAATAAGGCTTTAGACCAACAGGCGGCACAACATGCTGATACGTCTATTCGCTACCGCCACTTGGCCTATAGTATCTTTAATGCTTCCTTCAAAGCAGGGTATTCGAGGGCAGAACAGGCCAGTGGTCTCATCGAACAGTACAGCAATGATCCGCTGTTGCAGCAGCCGCCCGATGACAGCAATGCCAAAGCGCTAGCCCGCTACCACAACATCTGGTGTAAGTTGCATGAGATGAACAACAACCATTTGGATATGTACCAATCCAGCAAAGATTTTGTACAAACCATTCAACAACATCCAAAGGTATTTACAGATTACGTCATGGCAACGGTTATTCCCGCACATTATAACCTACTTGCTACGGCCATTATTCTTAATAAAGAAACGGCTTTTTTTGAGAATTTGGAACACCTGCGACAAATCCCTACGGTGTACGAAGTTAAAAGCGAAAGTGCTAAACGCTTGGTGAAATACTACAGCTTAGCGCTAGAGTTTCAGTTTTATACGCAAAACTCACATTTCCACAAGGCTGAAACAATGCTGCCTAAAGTCATAAAAGTATTAGAAAAAGAAGATTTAGAGGTGTTTGGTTTAAAAATGCTTTATCTAGAATTGAGCTACAGCGTGGCCTATACTTATTTTGCTGTAGGCGATTACGAATCCTCCGAGACATGGGTAGCGGAAATTTTAAAGCATCAAAAAGAGCGCTTACGAGAAGATATCATGTGCTTGACCCATATGCTGCATGTTATCAACCACACCGAAATGGGTAACTTTCAATACTTAGACTACAAGTTGCGCTCTACGTATAATTTTATTGCTAAAATGAAAAAAACACAGCAATTCGAAAAGGCAACCCTCCAATTTCTAAAAAAAGCTATACAAGCACCCGACCAAGAACAACGGCGCCAAATTTCGGCCTTGTATTTGGAGAAAATTCGTACCTTGCTCGACGACCCTTCTGAGCGGATGATGCTTAAAAACTTTGATATGATTAGTTGGCTGGAAAGCCGTTTGCAAGGCAAAAACTTTTTGGAAGTAGCTACGGCGCGGCATTAATTGCACTAAGCTTATAAAACACCTTTAATGGATTATGATAGAAATCAATCAACTGCAAGCTGTGCGATCTTGGTTGAACAGTGCAGTGCTTGTCTTGCCTCCTAGAGCCGTTCAAAGTTTAGATTTGAGCAGCTGCGAAGCACAACTTTGTACCAAGCGCTTTCCAGACAGCTTATTTTTGGGCTGTATTTTATCCGACCAAGCCGCAGGACACATTGTGCAGACGGGTGGCGTGGTTTTGCCCAATGCCAGCAACCTGTTATTCAAAAGCCATTTGGCCCACTTGTACCACCGCGATGAATTGTTTAAAGGATTTGATATAGAACGTTTGGAAAGTCGGTACGAAACGTTGGACCACCGAATTTATGAACAGTACTTGGCGCAAGGTCGGGAAGTTCCTAATACCATACATACGAGTTTGATGCGTCGCCTACACGACCACAGCATTACCAATGCCCTACAGGATCTGTTGGAAGGGCAAAAAGTAGTGGCCATTATGGGCGGGCATGGTGTAGAGCGTCGCGATCCTACTTACAAAAAGGTGGCGCTAATTGCGCGCACCCTGACTCAAAACGGTTTTCTGATGGTTAGTGGTGGCGGGCCTGGTGTTATGGAGGCTACGCATTTAGGGGCTTATTTTGCCCCGCTTTCTCTGGCAGAACTGGACGAAGCGCTGGTAGTGTTGTCCCTACGCCCCGCTGGCGCCGTCCCCAAACAGGAATACAACGACCAAGACTGGCTGCACCGCGCCATGCAAGTCGTCCAACGCTTTCCCCTCTCCGCTGCACAAGAGCGCCAAAGCAAAAGTATTGGTATTCCAACTTGGTTGTATGGGCACGAGCCGCCCGCTGTATTTGCTACGCATATTGCGAAATACTTTGCCAATTCGGTGCGGGAGGATGGTTTGTTGCAGATCGCAAAGCACGGTGTTATATTTGCCGAAGGCAGTGCAGGAACCACCCAAGAAATTTTTCAGGATGCCTGCCAAAACCACTACGCTGCCTACAACAGCAACCCCCTAGCCTCCAAAAGCTACGTATCGCCCATGATTTTGATGGGACGCGACTACTGGACTACACAGCGCCCAGTATGGCCGCTGCTCCAAGAAGTAGCCCAGGGGCGGCCTTACGGCAAATTGCTGGCTTTAACGGACGATGCGCAAGAGGTTATTCAACGCATTCAAACGTACGATCCTCTAGCCCATGAATATCCGAAAGTACTGGCGTTGTAACGCTGCCTGTTCTACAAAAAGTATTGGACAGCTGCGGCTTTTTGACAGTCAATTGATGCGCATTCCATACATCGCGATAACCTAAAGCAACCAAATGTTTGGCCGTTTTATAAATTCGGCCTTCTTTTTCTATTAAGATGCCTTTCTCAAAAAACAGTTGATTGATCGCAGGACTCTTGGCGCTATAAAAACGTTCCCAATCGTTGGTGATGTCATCTAGGCTCCCTTTCGAATAGTCGTAACAATGGCTTTGATCTACTTGAAAATACTGGTTGATAAAACGACTTGCTTCGGCTGCATGAGGATGGTTGTGCTGTTCAAAGGTGTATGGATACAGCTGCTGAAACTTCTCATATACCCTTGTACTCACAATGGTAGCTATCCCCACCACTTTCCGAAACGGAAATCTCCAACCCAGATTTTTTGCAGCATAGATAATTCCCAGCTTCCAAATAATAGCCCCTTTATAACCTTATCTTTTCATCGCTTGCCCAAAATGAACCACTGGAGTAGACGTATCGGCAAAAGGTGTTTGTACCGTGCTGATGTTGTAATAACTCACGCCTTGAATAAGGCCTTTTTCCTGAATCATAACTACATCAAACCCTTGATCTACTTCTATCCGATTCTTTATAAAGCTACTGGGAACAGTAGGGTAATACCGTCGAATGATTTGATAGAGCTGGGTTCGTTCAGAATCAGACAACTCAGGCACGCGCTTAATAACGACCTTCTCTCTCGAGCAGGCGTATCGCAGTACTTGTAATAACATGCTATAAATTTATAAAAATGAGACGTTGATTTGGGTTAGTCGATAGAGTTAGATCAACTTAAGCAACCTATTCTTTTTATCTAGGCATTGCTTAATTGGATAGGGAATCCTCTCTTGGGGAAGAAATGTTGCACTAAAGTACACAAAATTATACCTCGACCTATAGAAACACTTATAAATCACCTAATTAAATTAAATCTATAATCTTAAAACTAGTAAAGAATTAGGCGTGGTCGAACTTTCTCTGTACCAAGTCTAGTGATCCAGTTGGGGCAGACGTATAACAAGGCACAGCAGCTCAAGCGTGTGCTCAAATCAATCAAAAAAGCGCGTTCCTATTACTAGGAACACGCTGTTGCTCTTTCAGTATCTCGGGTGAGCATTTTTTATGTACTGTAAAATTTAGCACAACGGCTACTCTACCGCCGTAGTATCTTTAGGTTTTTCTTTTTCTACACAAAGAATTTCCACCTCTACCCGACGGTTTTTATCTCCACCATTTTTGTATTTGATTAAAGGTTGTGCGCCGCCGTGGTGTACCGTGATAATCCGCTCGGCAACAATGCCCCGCCCTGTGATGGCCGTTTTAACCGCCCAAACACGCCTTTTAGACAGCTCTAAATTCTTGAAAGCGTTGCCAAAAATATCGGTGTGTCCATGCAGTACGATTTTAGCATCGGGATGGTGGCGCAAATAATCAACAACTAGATTGATGGTGCGCATTGCTTTGACGCGTCCAGAAAATTCTGCTTTGTTGTCTTGAAAATACACATTACTCATCACCATACGCTCGTTGCAAGTCATATCTTCGGCAGTACTGAGGTCTTTGGGCATGTAGTTGATGGGTTTGAGGGAATGCTCCAAGGGCATTTCCATAGGTTGCCCAACGGCCTCTACAGGCTCTTTTTGCTCGGCTAGTAAGTCGTTTTGAGCGCTGGGTATATTAATGACCTCTTTGGTACGGTAAAACATTTTCAGGCTAGCTTCCATTTGCGCTTTGGTTCCTAGGGTGGGATTGTCTTTGCTTTTGATTTGCAAATCTTGACAATTGATGCGCCCCTTTCCCGCGTCATCTTTTTCCCCACCTACCAAGTGGGCAATGCGGACTTGTTCTGGCAAGCGCTCAAAGTAAAGCTCAAAAGACAGTAAATCACCTTTCTCTATATCGATTTGTTTGCGTCCATTGGGTGGCAAATTTTCGGTTGTGAGAAGCTTGTTGACGTATATGTTGCGCACATCGCCTGCTTTCACTAGGGCGTAAGTGGCTGCCGCTCTAGAGCCGTTGCCCGTTTTTAATTTCCAGGCATCTGCATGCTTGCCACCATACAAAATAATCTTATCGGCACCAGCGGCCACGTAGCTCAAAGACAAAATCATGTATTCACCTTTATACTCTACTTTTGAAATTAAAAAACCGTCGTTCAAGGTGCGGTAACGCGGCAAATAATCGCTGTAATCGTTGTTGTAATAATTGGGATTTGCCATTAGTGTATTGCTAGAAAGGCAACTGGCTATACAACAGAAAAATAGGGTTATCAATAAGTTGTGTGTGCTCATGTCATTCGAATAGTTTTACCTACAAGGGGAATATTTTTGGGAAGTTAGCTAAACAACTTCAGCGTACAAATACAGAATCTAAGTAGCTCAATATACTAAGTTTTTCTTAAATTCAATCCATACCACCTCTATTTAGAACAGGGAAAGCACTGAAATAGTTGCTTTTATCCCTTGATTAGCTGCACATAAGCACTGGTGATGCTGGTTTTTGGAGCTGGTACAGTTACAAGAAAAGAAAGTCCATAAAAGAGAATTCTGAGTTGTATCTTACCAAGATAGTTGAGTAAAAGTGTACGCTAAATATATAGCGAAGTTGGATGCCCCCCCTCTTGACCACAAACATTCAATTTAAATTAACTTTTAACACCTTCCCCACAACCTACTACCATAATGCACTACTACTCACATCTTTAACAGAACATTTAACTCGGACTCCTTTGCTGCTATTAGGAGCGCTCAACCTCTGTCGCTCACCTGGAGCTATGTTTCTAAAATAAATAGTTTCTACCTTATGGCGTTCTCCATTTGTTTTGTAATAAGAGACCTCAACGGCTACTTGATCTAAAACATAAGGTGTTTTATTATCCATTTTGATCTGTAAATCCCAAATACCTCCAAATACTAAGTCTTTACTGTAGCTGTTCGGATGTGGATTTAAGTAATCGCCTATATTATTTCTATACTTTTCTTTCTCTTTATCTATTTCTCTATTATAAATAGCTGTATTAACTGCTCCTTCAAACGCTCTATTCCCTGTGTATCTGCTAGAATCTACATATATAGCAAAGCCCCAGAATAGTAAGACGGCTACAAACATAACAGCTAGTACTTTTTTAAATATATTCCCCCTAGAAACAGTTTTTCCTTTTTTACTGCCGCTATTTTCTTCTGCGATTTCAGACTTGTTTACTACTGGAATATTTTCATTATCAGAACTTATTTCCTTTAGCAAAGGAGTTGTTTGTGGAATTAAGGGGGGTGGTGTAATTGTAAATAGTTGTTCTAGCGCTTTCAATTTTAATGCTTTAGTAGGAGAATCAAGACCTTCGTGCCAAACAATAGATTCTTTACTAATACCTACTTCTTTAAGTTGTTCAATTGTATAGGGCCCTTGAGGCTCTCTATTGATGTAAATATAATACTGCATTCCTATGGTGTATTTATTAAGTAATAGCTTTGAAGATATAAAAATTTCCAAAAAGAAACATAGTCTAGTTTATACTTTTTATACAAGAAAGCTAATTTTTAATATTTACAGTTCGTCCTTTTTTTAGTCACAATAGTTTCAAACAAAAAAAAAGCCGCAAAAAGCTGTGTATAGCTTCTTGCGGCGGTGGCGGAAGTTGAGGGATTCGAACCCCCGGTGGGCTATTAACCCACGCCAGTTTTCAAGACTGGTGCATTCAACCGCTCTGCCAAACTTCCATTGTAGCGCGAACCTGTTTTGTTGTTGCGATTGCAAATATAGAGCAGCTTTATAGACTGTGCAAGTTTTTGCACAACTTTCTTTCATTTTTTTAGAAAAAATTTGGAGCTGTTGCTGCTGCGCTCTATATGTTTGCGCGGTCTGTTGTAGGAACTGCCAAACACCTCCGATAGTTCCCTGTTGCAACAATTAATTCACAATCAATTCAAAACAACTCCCAAACCAACGCATCGGGCACCTGTTGTTGCACCGTATAGCCCACCAAATCAAAATAAGCATCTACCGCATCCAAAATCCAACTGTCTGCTGTAATTGTCAATTTATTCTCTGCTGCCAACACCGTATCGGGATTGAACACCAAATCCACATCCCAGGGTGCCGTTTGGGCGGTAGCCAACTCGTACAACAATGTTTTGAGGCGTCCGCTGTTGGAAACGGGCGAGTCGAAGTACCACTGGGCATGGGCCACGCCGAGCTGGCGCAAACTCTGGTCGAGCTGTTGCAAAGCGGGTAGGGTTTCTTCTACTTTTTTGTAGGTGCCGTGTACGCTGGCAATATCGCGGTAACAGCCGTCTTGCCCCACAAACAAATAAGCGCCCGATAGGGCCACTTCCATCCCGATCAAGACGTTGTAGCCATCAATCAAAACGCGCTGTCCTTGCAGGGCGGCAGGCGCTACTCGTTTGGCGTGGCGCGTGGCGATTTTATCGGCGGGGCAAGTCATCAAATGCAAGGCGCGTTGTTGGCGTTTGTTGAGTTGGTAGCGGTTGCCTACTAGGGCTAGGGCAGATTTTTCCCCGTAATGCCGCCCCAACAAATAGGACAAATCCTTTGCAGCCTTTTTAAAAATAGGCTTCCATTTGTCTGCAAAATTCTTATCGTCATTGGCATGTTTGCCCCTGTGTTTCATAACTCTGTTGTTTTTGTACCATTGGTTACCCAATTTGATGGACAAAAGCACTTTAGAAAGCTGTTTTAAAGTCCCCCCAATGCCCCCCTCCTTTGAGCTGTAAAATCTATCGCCTTCGAGGTTGGTCTTTTCTCAAAATAGTATATCTTTGTTGTTCTATCAAAAAAGGTAGCCAGTAAGTAAAAGACACACTTAGATATTATGGAAACACCCATCAAAATTGATTTAGATTTTAATAGAAACGAAGATACCAACAAACTCGAGATTGCCAAAATGCGCCGTTTGCTCAAAAACATCGGTTTGGGCGGTGGACAGATGAAAATTGACAAGCTTCACAAACGAGGAAAAATGACGGCGCGTGAGCGCATTGACTACCTCATTGACGAAGGTTCTAAGTTTTTAGAAATTGGTGCCTTTGCAGGCTATGGTATGTACCAAGACTACGGTGGTTGCCCCGCAGGTGGTGTGGTTGGCGGTATTGGCTATGTGAATGGCCGCCAATGTATGATCATTGCCAACGATGCGACCGTCAAAGCGGGGGCTTGGTTTCCCATTACGGGCAAGAAAAACCTGCGCTTCCAAGAAATTGCGATGGAAAACCGCTTGCCCACGATTTATTTGGTGGATTCTGCGGGTGTATTTTTGCCCATGCAAGACGAAATTTTTGCCGATAAAGAACACTTTGGGCGCATTTTTCGCAACAACGCTCAAATGTCGAGTCAAGGCATTCCACAAATTGCGGCCATCATGGGAAGCTGTGTAGCAGGCGGCGCGTACCTGCCCATTATGTCTGACGAGGCGTTGATTGTAGAGGGTTCTGGTTCTATTTTCTTAGCAGGCCCCTATTTGGTGAAGGCAGCTATTGGCGAAAGCGTAGACAAAGAAACCTTAGGAGGTGCCACCACGCAAAGCGAAATTTCTGGGGTTACGGATTATAAAATGCCCGACGATAAAACCTGCTTGGATACCATTAGAGATTTGGTAGATAAGTTCGGAGAATTTGACAAAGCAGGCTTTTCTAGGGTGGAATCCAAAGCGCCCAAAGAAGACCCCGCCGAATTGTACGGCATCTTTCCTGCAGAGCGCTCCAAGCCTTACAACACCAAAGAAATCATCAAGCGTTTGGTAGATGATTCGGAGTATACCGAATACAAAGAGGGCTACG
>CAYUZF010000054.1:23203-26081 GCA_964449615.1 uncultured Aureispira sp. | reverse complement strand
TTTATTTCAACAGAATACTGAGAAGGTTCTGTTATTTTAAATGAAATTTTATTCAATCCCGTAACAGGAGGCGAGGATTTTATTGAGCTGTACAACCGCTCCAACAAAGTGCTCAACGCCGCCGATTTGGTGGTTTCTAACGCGGAAGTGGTCGATGGTAATTTGGCCAATACAACAACCCTACAAACGCGTCCGATTGAGGCAGATTGGTTGATTTTTCCCAACGAATACGTAGTTTTTACGGAAGAAGCCAACCAAGTACGCAACCAATACACCACTCCAAATCCCGAAAATTTTGTAGAAAATAATTTGCCCACTTTCGCCGACAAAGAAGGGTCTGTTTTGCTCTATGCAGCGTACGATTCTTTGTATTTTGATCAATTTGGCAATCCACAAACGGCCTATTTGGTCAAGGTATTGGATCAATTTGATTACGAGGAGGATTTTCATTCTGCACTGGTGGACGATAAAAACGGGGTTTCTTTGGAGCGCATTGATATGGATGCGCCGACCAACGACCGCAACAATTGGCATTCGGCGGCCAGTACGGTAGGTTATGCTACTCCCGCTTATCAGAATTCTACGTTTTTAACCAATGACTTATCAGGCGATGTTATTCAATTGCCCGTAGATATAGTATCCCCAGATAGCGACGGCTATCAAGATTTTTTATTGATTAATTACAACGTCGATGACTTGGGTTATGTGGCCAACATCGACATTTACGATGCCACTGGGCGTCTCGTGAAAAATTTGATCAATGGCCAATTGCTAGACAGGGAAGGCAGTTTGCAATGGGACGGAAGCGACAACAGCGGGCAAAAGGCGCGCCTCGGCATCCACTTGATTACGGTAGAGTTGTTCCGTCCAGATGGCAACATACAGCGGTTCAAAAAAAACTGCATCGTAGCAGGGCGCTTATAAGAAAAAGAAAATTCTTATAAAAATGCGTAACTTTGTCGCAGCGCGCTTTTATGGTCGTCGCTTCGCAATGAGAAAAACAATACTCTACACCATTCCGAAGGGGGCGTTATCCAACCCTTCGGAATTTTAGTTTTATAGATGAATTTAAAAATCATATCCGCAGGGGCAGGAAGTGGTAAAACGTATACCTTAACTGAAAAAATGGCCGCGCTGCTTAGTCCTGATCAAGCAACAGGAGCAGCGGCAAAAGTACGTGCCTCGGGCATTATAGCTACGACGTTCACCAATAAGGCTGCCGCCGAGTTGAAGGAGCGCGTACGCATCAAGCTGCTAGAAAAAGACCTCACCCAAGAGGCCGATGAATTGGGCAATGCCATGATTGGTACTGTACATGCTATTGGGGTGCAGTTGTTGAAGCGCTTCGCTTTTGAGGCAGGGGTTTCACCCGAAGTAGATATTGTAGCCGATACCGACCAACAAAGCATTTTTAACCGTTCTTTGGCCAATGTAGTTTCGCTAGAGCGGATTCAAGAAATAGAAGTGCTGTGTGAGTATTTGGGGTTCAACAAAAGTGCCATGAACCGCCGAGACTGGCGGCGCGACTTAAAGCAATTGACGGATCTAGCGCGCTCCAACAACTTCGACTTGGAGACCCTAGAAGCCAGCAAAAAGTATTCTATTGCCACCTTTTTTGAATTGTTGTCTCCGCCAAGCGATCAATCGGCCAGCTATTTCAACACCGAATTACAGCGCTTGCTGCAACAGACCATCAGTGACATCGAAGAAAACGAAGACGCCACCAAAGCTAAAAATACGCTGCTTTCCAAGTTGCGCGGTATGCACTACCGCCTTAAAAGTCGCGGGGAATTGAATTGGCACGAATGGGCGAGTATCGTTAAACTTAAACCACCCAAAAAATGCCGCGAAGATGCCGAAGAATTGCAGGCATTTGCCCAAAGGCACCAAGAACACCCCGATTTTCATAGACACATCCAAGAATACATCACGCTGCTCTTCGATACGGCCATTGCGGTATTAAAAGAGTACGAAGCTTACAAAAAGGTGCGCGGCTTGATTGATTACATCGACATGGAAGTGTTGATTTTAAAGCTGTTGGACAACGACTTTGTGCAGGAAGTTTTGCGCGATGAAATTGATTTGTTGTTGGTGGATGAATTTCAGGATACCAACCCTATCCAGTTAGAAATATTTTTGCGCTTAAGCGAAATTGCCAATCAATCCATTTGGGTGGGCGATCCCAAACAGTCGATTTATGGCTTTAGAGGGGCGGCACCTGATTTGATGAAAGCGGTGGTGGAGAGTACGGCCGATATTGAAAATTTGCCCTTTTCTTGGCGCTCACGACAAGACGTAGTGCATTTGTCCAATGGCTTGTTTACCAAAGCCTTTGAAGGGCAAATCCACTCTGATCGCATTGCATTAAAAACAGCCAAACCTTATGTCAAAGAAAAAGAAAGCCCCAAATTAGGAACGGCCAACCAACATTGGCACTTTACCTATGAAGGCAGCCGCATGCCCAAATCCCCTTGGATGGAAGGCTGTATTGCCGCACGGATTTCGGAAATATTAGAAGAAAATTGGCAGGTGCGCATCAAGGCGTCTAACGAAGTGCGCCCTTTGGAAGCGGGCGACATTGCGGTGCTATGCCGCTCGAACAAACTCTGCCAAAGCATGGCGCTGGCGCTCAATAAAGAGGGCTTAAAAGCATCCATCTCCAGGGATGGCCTGTTGCAGACGGCTGAGGCAAGTTTGCTGTTGGCTTGTTTGCGTTATATTCTCAACAAACACGACGCCCTTGCCATTGCCGAAATTTTGTTGCTCACACAAGAGCGCTCTATGGAGGCGATTATTGCCAATCGGTTGGAATATTTAGAGGCTTTGGAAAAAGCTACTCGCGGCGGTACCGAAGCTTGGGGACACGACAACAGCGATA
>CAYUZF010000054.1:15923-23193 GCA_964449615.1 uncultured Aureispira sp. | reverse complement strand
GCAAGAACTGCGTTATAAAAGCAAAGAACTGTCCACCACAGAAATTGTCAACAGTGTCATCGAACAGCTGGACTTGCGTCGTAAAGTAGTGGCTTGGAGCAATGAGCAGCAGCGCTTAGACAACATTGATGCCCTGCGCAAATTGGCCTTAGACTACGAAGCGGCATGCCAACGCTTGCATTCAGCCGCTACATTGGGTGGTTTTTTACTTTGGTTACAAGAGTTGGCCAAAGAAAACCTAGATGAGCAAGGCAAGGGAGCAGGCAAAGATGCCGTCAATGTATTAACCTATCACAAAAGTAAGGGGTTGGAGTGGCCAGTAGTGATTTGCCACAGCCTCACCGACAACCTGCGCGAAAATATTTGGGGCTTTAGAATCGTACGCACCAAGCCTGAAATTGACATCCAACAACCCCTAGCCAATCGGTTGCTCTGTTATTGGATCAACCCCTACGCCGATCAAAAAGGAAAAACCGCTCTCGAAGAGACGGTCAACAACCATCCTGCGCGTTTAGAGGCCAAACAAGATGCCTTGGCCGAAGAAGCCCGCCTGATGTATGTAGGCATCACACGTGCACGAGATTATCTAATTTTTCCCAGTGCGCCTAAACGCCCCACCAAATGGCTCAATCGAGTGTTCCACGCAGGAAAAGAGGAGCTGCCGAGTTTGGAAACGCAGGGCGGTACCGCTATTTGGTTGTGGGAAGGACAGCCGATTCCGATGTTTATCAAAAGCTATTTTTTTGAGAACAACCACCCGACTAAACTGGTGCCAACCACCGATGTGCCGTATTTGGAAGAGCGGCAAGGGCCACAAGACCACTTTCAAACAACGGTGATTGAACAGGCGCAGAGCTTGTTTCCAAATTTGAATTTTAGATTGGGCGCACCGCGCCAATTTAGTAAACCGCTGCCACGCCTAGAAGCGGAGGAATTGAGCTTTGCACAAGTACAGCCCATTTTGGCTACGTTTATTCAGGCCGATCAACCGACGGTTTTTGCCGAAGAAAAACGCTTGGGCATGGCGCTGAATTTATTGCAACAACACGAATTGGACGCTTACTGGACGGCCAAGCAATGGCTGCAATACAGCCGCAAATTCTACCAAAGCCTACACGACCGCTTTAACATTACCAAACTAGAGACGTACCAAGATTTTCGCTATGGTAACGACGATACGCAGCGCTACTATTCGGGAACGGTAGATTTGGTGCTACACTTAGAAGACGACTCGGTAGTGTTGTTGCAGCACCTCACCCAAGACGTTGAAAAACTCGGCCACCACAAAGGCAAAATCAAAGAAGAAGTGGCCGCTTTGCAAGCTGCCGCACAGGCTTGGCAGCAGCGGCACCAACAAGTCGCCCAGTTTGGACTGGTGCAGTTGTTGCGCGGGCAATGGCGTTTGATTAAACTGGTGAAAAGCAGCGGTAGCAATCAACTGTTGTTGGAAATAGAGCCGAATGAGCGCTTGAAGTAAGTCCAGTATTTTTAATTTAATACTTCCCCAGCTAGTGCAAGAGTCAAACGCAATGTCTCTTGGACTAGCGAAGAGGCACTTGCAGAAGACCGAGCATTCTACCCCTCCAAAACACTAAAAACAAAACCAATCCACCCAATAACAGTTATTTTATCACTATTTAGTTGTCAAAGCAAAAAAATAAAAATCAAAAATAGACGGTGGATAAAAGCGCGATTTATCCACTTATACACCGCTACTCACAAAAACATTGTGGAAAAGTAGGCTTTGTTCACAATTTGTATACAAATAAGTAACAAAAACGATGCTGTTGGTGCCGTTTTTAACAAAAAAAGAACTACTCTTAGGATATAATGACAATAAGCCTAGCGCAAAATAGTGATGTTGCCTTTTTTAAGCAAAATTTCCCCTGACTGTGGGCATTCAAACTGCAAAACATAGCCGTAAAAATCAGGTGTTAAGGCTTGTCCTTTGTAACGGCCATCCCAGCCTTGTGCAAAGTCCCGCGTTTCAAAAACCAACTCCCCCCAGCGGTTGTAAATTTGAAAACCTAAGAGGGTTTGAACACTGCCCGTTTGGGCATACAGCACATCGTTTTGTCCATCGCCATCTGGCGTAAACGCGTTGGGAACATAAACCAAATCAGCGACGCAAGCACTCTGCACAATTATTCGAATAGAATCCACCACCAAACACCCTAAATCATCTACCGCCGTAATGTAAAAAGTACGCCCACTGTCTACCGTCCATTCTGTTTGCCAGCAATTGGAACAAGACAAATCCGCCGAAGGCGACCAAAGTAGATCCAGTGCGTTGCTGTTGGCTTCTAAAGTAATGGTTTGGCCGAGTGCCGCCGTTAGTAGACTGTCGACCTGTAAACTGGGCAGCGCTTGGACGGACACAGTCGCAAAAGCAGTATCGGTATTGCAACGCCCCCGTCCAATAACTTGGTATTGTTGAGTACTCAACGCATACACCATTGTGGCAAAACTGTCAGGGCTGCTTAGGTTGTTGCGGGGCTGCCATTGGTAGCGGTTGGCATTGCCTGTAGCTAGGAGCTGTGCGGAATCACCTATGCAATAGGTGACATCCAACGCGCTGATATTGGTAGTGGGCAGGAAGTTAATTTTTACGCTGTCACTAACGCTGCAATTGCCTTGCTGCAAGCGCACTTGATACCAGCGGTTGGTAGTTGGCGTAGCCCAAGGGGCATCGCTGTTGGGGGCGGATAGGCCAGTGCTGGGCGACCAGCGAACCGAGGCAGGCGCGCCCTGCACCAACAATTGCACCGAATCGCCCATACAAATACTATCCACTGCCGAAGCTTGAAAAAAGCGGGTGTCAAGCACCGCAATAGAAACGCTGTCGACGACTGGACAATTATCGGCATTGGTATAAGCCACCAAATACCACGCAGAATCATTGGGCGCAGCAATAGGCGTATCGCAAGTTTGGCAGGAGAGGGCAGGCCCCTGCCATATAGGCGCACTGCCGCTGCTCAATTGTAGGGTTGCCGAATCGCCGCGGCAAATTGTATCGCCAACCAGTGGTGTAGTAGAGCGCGAACGCAAGTCGACCTGGTGTTGGGTAGAATCCACACAGCCCAGGCTATCTTGCACCCAAAGGCCGTAGGTGGTTGCCGCTAGAGGGCGTACCCAGATTTGTGCCGTGCTGCTGTTGGACACGGCCGCGCTAGGCGACCAACGATAACTATTGCCGCCTGTGGCCTGCAAAAGTAAACTGTCGCCTTCACAAATACTCGTATCTCCAATCACGGCGGCTGTAGGCAAGGGGGCAACCTTTATCAAAATAGAATCCCAAGCTACGCAAGCAGTAGCGCTGTCGACTTGTGCATAATACCAAGTATTTTGCGTAGGAGCGACCGTTGGGTTTGGGCAATTGAAACAAGGTAAGGCCGCTGTGCTGCGCCACTGTACGGCGAGGCCGTTGCTGTTGGCTTGTAAAGTGAGGCTGTCGCCCAAACACAATTGGCTGCTATCGGCAAGATTGGTCAACAAATAAGGCGCGGCTTGGAGCAACAGTGTGTCGCTGTTTTGGCACCCGAACGTATTGGTAGCTGTTGCCGTATACTGCTGTAAACCATTCAAAAGCGTTAGCGGACGAAGACTACTCGAATCGCTTAACCAACTGTTGCTTTGCCACTGTACACTGCCCGAAGTTGTGGCCTGTAGTTGTACCGTGTCGCCTTCGCAGCTATTGGTAGGCGCACTTAGGGCAAGATTTGGAACTTCGTAGAGGGTTATGGTTTGGACAACCGTATCGCTACAGTTGTTGCTATCGCTAACAATGAGTTGGATCTGAAAGCTGTTAGCGCTGTTGTAAAAAAGGCTGGTATCTGCTTGGGTAGCGCTTTGTCCATTGCCAAAATCCCACTGCCACTGTTGGATAGAATCTTGGCTAGTTATGGTAGAGCGGTCTACGAATTGAAACAAAGCAGGGGCACAGGAATCGGTATACACCATATCAAACGCCGCTGTTGGTGGGGGCTGTAGCCGAACAAAATCTGTTCGTATTAACGTATCGGCACAGAGACCGTCAACCACAATTAATTGCGCTTGTGCATTGACCGTAGTAGCGTAATAGATCCACGGCTCCAATTGGGTAGAGCTGCTGGGTTGTCCTTGCGGGAACGACCAGAAAACAGCGTCCCAAGTAGTGGAAAAAGTATCCAACAAATAATGAACCGAATCTACGCCACAAGTAAGGGGTTCTGCATGAAACTGCGCTACAGGGCTGGGCAATACGTCGATGGTATCGCCTTCTATCGAAATTTGGCACCCCAAACCATCGTTTAGTACTACGGTAGGCACAAAACGACCTGGTGTGGTATAAGTATAATAGGCTGTGTCGTTGCTTCCTCCTGCATGTACTTGAAAATCACCATTTCCAAACAACCAAGTATAGCCCGCAATGTTGCTGCCGTTGGCGGTCAATTCTAAGCTGTACGGAGCGCAATGGCTACCTGGAGGCGAAGAAAAATTTCCTGTAGGCCCTGTTATTTGAATCATTTGTGAAATAGTATCCGTAGCGGCACAGCCTGGAAAGGCTTCTACAGACAACGCCACATTGTAAAACCCTGCTGTGGAATAGACATGGGTAGGATTTTCTAAAGAAGAAACCGAGCCATCCCCAAACGACCAACTCCAAGTTGCCCCACTGGCAGATAAATTAGAAAAATCAACTTCTAAAGGAGGGCAAGAAGAGAAAAAAGTATCAGCGGTAAACAGCGCAGTAGGATCGTGTACCGTTACCCAATCTGTTCGACATAGGGTAGTGAGGCAACCTACCGTATCCAAGACCTCCAAACAAACCGTATAAATGCCTGCACTATCGTACAGATGCGTAACGGTAAGCGCTGTAGTCGTATCGCGGGTGCCATCGCCGAAATCCCAGTAATAAACAAAGGGATCAAAGACATTGCTGTTGGCAGGCGAAGAAGTAATTGCCGTAAAAGTGGTTGGCCTACCCAAACAAACATCTCGATTGGTGGTATAATTTAAAAACAGACCTCCCACTGGAAAACTATCGACCAAGTCAAAGGTGCAGCCCCAGTCGTTGGTGACTTGTAAGGTCATCACCTGCCAGCCTGGAAAAACATAGACTTGTGTGGCCGTTGGTCCGGTGCTGCCATTGGCCCACTGCCAATCTACAATAGGGGACAATAGACCCAACGAACTATCCGTGAATGTCACTACCGCAGGCCTACAAGCAGGGTCAGGCGCTCGCAAAAGGTGGGTATCCAAGCCCGCCACATAAATGGTTTTTTGAAGTGTATCCAGACAGCTATTTGAACCTACTGCCCAGAGCTTAATATCGTAAATACCTGCTGTAGCGTAGGTCAGAATGGGTTCGGCAAGATTTCTGGAGAACGGTTCCGTTCCATTGGCCTCCCAATAATAAGAAGAAGCGTTGCTAGAATTGTTGATAGGCACCACATCAGCAACCGTGCAAACAGAATCGGGAATTTCAAAATCGGCAATAGGCGCCGAGAGTTGAACCACGCTGATAAAGGTATCCACGCAGTTGGTACTGTCGTTGTAAACCGTGAGTTTAACGTAATAAGAATCAATAGCAGGATAAGTATACGTAGGATTGGGCAAGCTAGACGTGTCTGCGGTAGTAGTGGGGTCTCCAAAGTCCCAAAACCAACGATGCGCTCCAACAGATTCATCCTTAAAATACACCTGCAAATTATTACAAGTATCCTCTATAGAAAAGGCCGCTATGGGCGGAAAAATATAATACGTATCCAACGAAAAAGTATCAATACACCCTCTAAAACTTGCTAGCAACAGCCCTGAAATTGCTCCCGTATCTCTAAAATTATGATTAATACCCGCTCCTATCCCCGTACTGTTGTCGTCAAATGTCCAGTACCAAAAATCAATGTAAGAACTGCCATAGGCCAAAAAATCCACGTTGGTCAAACGGCAAACATAATTGGTGTCGCTGACCACCGAATCTATCACTGGGTCAATGCCAACAGGAACCACTAAGGAACTCGTATCTTGACAACCCAATTGATCGGTTACAATCACCGAAACGTTGTAGACGCCCGAGTCGGGGTAAAAAGCGGTAGCGGTAGCGCCTGCCATAAACGCCACATTGTCCAAACTCCATTGATAAGAAACAGGCGTGACGTACGACGAAACATTTTGACTGTTGGCGGTATAAAAAGCCGTGTCGGGTGCACAGGGCAAGTTAGCGCGCACAATGCCCGTTTCAAGCAAAGAGCCACGGATGTACTGCGTATCTCTAGCCGTACAGCCCACAGCGTTGCTCGCCGTTAAAATAACAGGAATAAGCCCGTGTAGATAAGTCGTCGTATCTGCGGCAGAGATGCTGCTATAATGGTGCGAGGCATTGGTGGAATTCGCATAGGTCGAATCGCCAAAATCCCAACTGTAGGAAGTTGCGTTGGTACTTTGATTGGTAAATTGAACCGAAAAAGGGATGGAACAGTGTATGCTGTCGTCCATTGTAAAACTAGCGGTAGGGGCATCGGCCACTGTAATACAAGACGTAACCGTAGCCGTATCCGCGCACCAAGCATTGCTAACAATAAGCGTCGGCAAAAAACAACCTGGACTGGTATAAGCATGCGTTACGTTTCGCCCCGTTGCGGTGTTGTTGTCGTCAAAATCCCAGTTGTAGGTCAGTCCCTGCGCATTGCCAATTCCTGTAAAGCCTACGGTTGCGGGTAGGCTGCATTGCACTTGGTACGAACTCAGTGCAATGGACGCCGTCACATTGGGGTACACCGTCACAACATTGCTTTGCAATTGAGCATCCCGACAGCCGTTGGTATCAATGGCTACTAGGGTAACATCAAAGTTCCCTACGGTAGTATAGAGGTGCGTGGGAGCCATTTGAAGCGTATCCAATGTTCCATCGCCAAAATCCCAACGCCATTGCTGAATAGGCGCATCGCCCAACTGCGTACGGTTGGTGAATGCTACCGATAGCGGACTACAACCACTGGTTTGTAGAATATTGAAGGCCGCTGTTGGCCCGTTAAAGGCCGTTAGGTAGTTGGAACGGCAGAGCGTATCGCGGTTGCCGTTGGCATCGAGGGTGCGCAAGCAAATGGTATAGCTGCCTGCCGTATTGAGGTAAAGGGCTGGGTTTTGTACGGTAGAAAACACGACGCCGTTGTTGAGCCATTCCCATTGTACTACCGCCACATTACTGGTAGAATGATCGGAGAGCTGGATCAAACTGGGAAGGCAAACTTCTTGGTCGTTGCTGCTAAAATCAGTCTGTAGCTGCGCC
>CAYUZF010000054.1:11116-15913 GCA_964449615.1 uncultured Aureispira sp. | reverse complement strand
AGACGTGATGAATGTATCGTACACAACAAAGCAAAAAAAGGAGGAGAAAAGTACGCATAGGTTTTTATTTTACGTTCTACTGGTAGAACGTAGCGGAAGAACAAAGCGCTGTTCGAAGAGCAAAAGTTCCTGCAAATTGGCCACTACACAATAAACCTATTCCGCTTAGTAATTCTTATAATAATCATCGGCATCGGCTCCAAGTTTAGCGCGCTGTGCAATATAAAACCGCAAATCTTGAATTTGTTGATCGCTCATGCGTTGCGCGGTATAATGTGGAATGTTGAGGCGGTTGGCTTTGGAGTCGGGACTGTACCGAAGTGCATCATAGATGGAATAGCGCGAATCGCTGTCTAGGTGCTTTTTTAGAAATTTGAACGTCTTTTGACTGCGGTCTAATTTAAAACTAGAAAAACGCTTACCTGCATGGCAGTGCAAACAACTCAGGCGGTAGATGCGCTTGCCGTTCTTATAACTGTTGAGTACTGGCGAAACTTCGGGGCGTTCCGAAGGGGGGATGGGGCTCGCTAACGTAGCAGGGTAGACCTCTGGATAGTAACGGCGCATCAAATTCACCGCTTTGGAGCCGTTGAGATTGCTAGAAATGGCTCGCTCGACTACAGAAACAATAGTATCAGGCACTTTCAAATCCCCCATTTGCAATTCCAGCGTCCAGAGATAAGCCAAAATAGATTCTATTTCCCAATTGTCCAACGTACGGCCTTTGGCGTAGACCTTGTTGCAGGCCTGAATGGCCAAACGGATGTTGCGGTGGCCATCTACTAGCGCTTGTTGGTGCTTGTGCTGGAAGTTACTTTGATAATCATCGGTAAAAAAAGCGACGCGGTTGACCAAGCCATAAAATGGCGCTCCAGGAAGGAAAGGAATCCCCGTAGTGTCCCCGTGTTCCAGGCGACTCTGTGGGTCCATCGTTCCAAAAATAGGGTGTTCGCGCTCTACCGTATGACACGCAATACAAGTGAGTTTGGGACTGGTACGTGCTGTTGTTTTGCCCTGAAAATCAATTGTTAATCCCTTAGTAACCAATTGCTCCCCCTTCAACACATCATGCTGGGGATTCCTGTACAAGGCATTGACATTCACTTTGCCCAACCCAGACATAACGGTCCAAACTTTCGTTTCGTCGGTGATCGTTAGTTGAGGCGTGGCAGATTGATTGACTTGGTGCGCCAAGGTAGTCAGCGTAATGAGCAACAGTAAAACTACTCCTGTCGTTTTTGACATCTTATTTCAAGCATTAAAACAAGAAGTTGCTTAAAGCAAAGGCCAGTTTTTCTAATGGTGTACCTTCCTTTAAACAACTTCATAAAAATAAACAACTTCTTCGCCTAGGCTATTTAGCAACTAATTGTTGCCCCAAAGCTCTATTTTCTACGTAAATTATAAGGTCTTCTAATTGCTTTTCAGACATTTTCTCAAGGGGATACAGCGGCATATAAGCGCGGCTACCTGCCAACGGCCAAGTACCGTGGCGTATAATTTTATACAACGAGGTACGACTGTTGGATTTTGTTCGATTGAGAAGGTTGGCAAAAGTCAACCGGCCATCGTTCATATTAAAAAAGGAATATCGCTCTGCTTCGTGACAATGTAAACAACTGCGCTCGTAAATAGTTTGTCCATTTTTATAACGCACCTTATCGGCTAATACATTTGCAGACAAGGAGTTGTACGACTTGGTATCCTCTACAAAAGTAGCGGGACTTTTGCTCAAATATTTCCCTTCCAACAAATGTACAGCTTCTTGAAGGTTTTTATCGGTATTCAACGCAGTTTCTACCAAATTGCGCTCTTTTTTACTCAAATTAAGGTCTTTTACTTTCAAACCCAGCGTATTAAAATAGGCCAAAACAGATTCTATTTCAAAAGGTGCCAACTCCCGCCCTTGCGCGCATTGCGTTGCACACAACTGAATAGCTTTGCGAATGTCCGTGTTGGCCGCTTTTATAATGGGAACATGGCCGTATTTTTTTTGATACCCATCGTTGTAAAAAGTCTTGCGGTTGACCACCCCATAAAAAGAACTGCCCTGCAAAAAAGGCAAATCGTGTTCTACCGCATAAGCCAAGCGATTTTCTGAACTAATATCCGATAAATCTTCAAATTCTTTTTCAACATTGTGACAAGCCGTACATTTAAAATAAGGACTTTGCTCTTTCGTGCGGCCTGTGCCATCGGCTTGCTCACAAGAGCCTGTAAACACCAAATCCCGCCCCCGCGCTACCGAAACGCCTGCGACATCCGCATTGGGCGCATTAAAACGAATTTTGCCCAGTTTTTCATAAACGGACCAAAGACTGTCGCCATCCGATAAATAAAAGCGCGGTTGGTCGCTGGGGCGCAAAGTAAAACTAGCGACCACAACGCCCACCATCAATACCCCCATCAAAAGACTTTTTTTATAGCTGCTAAACATACGATTTGCTGTTAGATTCTTTTAATAATACGCACGGCTTACATTCTAAACGCTCGAGAAATAGTAAAGCCAATTCTAAACTGTCCCTCTCCCCAGTTACTGGTGGTGTTGGGAATGTAATCAGCAGGCTCAATGCCCCGTGCATTGGTCAAGTTAATCTGAAAAACGTGTCCGCCTGTGTCAAACTCAAATCCGATGCCTAAAGGAATATAGTAACCATTGCCAGGTGTCAAGCGCAAATTGTCAAAAGGAACGGTCGCATCTACCAAAATTCCCACTACTTTATTCAGTTGTATTTTGGCAGAAATCCCCGTGCTAAATAGGTAATTATTGTCTTCAGGCAGTACCAAATTACGCCATACAAACGTGGGAGAGAGTTGGAGCGAAAAACGCTCGCCAAACTTGCGCCCTACCAACACCTGCGCCGTATACCATAGGCGGTGGGCAAAGGTCGGAAAAGAAGCCAGAGAAGTAACATCCGCAGAAGGCGGAGCGGTGGATAAACTCACCGTACCCGCAGCGGTCAAGGTCAAAGGCATGCTGTTGTCTTTGGTCTGTGCCAAAACGCGGTACTTGACCAAGCCGTGCAACAAAGAACGCAGCGCCGTCGACCCCTTTGTACGGTGAAACCCGACCATCAAATTATTGGTAATACCCGATGTCCGCGGCATTTTCTAAACCAATAAAATCGGCCCAAGCATTGTTGAATTGCCACTGGTCGAAAAAATCGCCAAAACGGTGCGAAACTCTAAAGTCTAATACCTGTTTTTGCAAGGTCTCTACCGAGTAACTGTTGATGACGCGGGTGTCCTTAAAAGTTTGGTAAACGTATTCTTTGGCAGGGGAATCTTGCGCTTGGCTCGTCGTAGCAAAACTAAACAACAGGACAAAGCCAACTGCTTGGCGCAATAAAGATATGGTGTGCATGATTGGTTGTTTTATAACAAAAAATAGAGACGGCAAAAAACGCCTTACAAGGGAATTAACTTTCCAAATAACCCTGGGTTGCCCAACAACTGATGGAGTCAATAACCTCGATGGGTAAGCCTCCTGTAGGGGGCATGTCCCTAGTCACACAGGCACGGGTATAAATACGCTCTCTGCGGGTCTGGTCTATATTGGAATAGGCTCCAAAAGGTTGCATGACACTGCCATCATGACAGCCTGATGTGTTGCAATGTCTGTCCATGATGCCTCTAATATGGTCGTTATAAGTAATGTCCGTTTGTGTGCAATCTAGGGTGTCAGTATTAGAAGGGGGTTCCAATTTATCAGCCGTACAAGACGAAAGAACATAAAAGAAGCTAATGATTAAACAGCTGACCAGTAGTAAATTGTATTTCATAAAATTGATGTTGTAACAAAGTTGGTAGATACTACAATAGAGACCATCAGACAAGTGCCTGTTTCCCCTAATGCGTGTCCACAACCATAGAAGTTGCAGATAGATGACACTTAAGAATAAGCAGCTGTGAGAAATAAGCACTATTTTTGTAGTGCTTGTTCGTACACTTTTCCGAGTAGCTGATCGTTGCCGACCAAAAACTGTTTTACAAGAGCCACAATAGCGGTTGCTAAATCGAGAAGCCAATAAGGCAGCTTATTGAATTAATTGGCAAAAGGATCAAGTGTGGGTATGAACAATCCATCGGTAGATTGTTTGTACAAGGTAAAAAATAAAATTGTATTACGGAAGCTGTTGTACAATAATGCGTTGCCGAAATAGACTTTATGACAAATGGTTTTAAACCCAGAAGTAGTATTTTGAAAACGTATGTTAAAATAGCTTTTTAAAAAGAGAATATTATGTATCCAGAACATCTAACACAACCCATGGAGAAAGACCTAACGGACTATGGGTTTCAAGGACTCAAATCTCCAGACGAGGTAAGTGCCATTCTAGACCAAAACGAAGGAACTACGCTGGTTGTTGTTAATTCCGTTTGTGGTTGTGCGGCAGGCAATTGCCGTCCTGGCGTAAAAGCCGCCGCCCAAAATGACAAATTGCCCGATCATATGGTGACGGTTTTTGCAGGCGTAGACAAAACGGCGGTAGACAAAGCCCGCCAATACATGTTGCCTTATCCGCCCTCTTCGCCTTCTATTGCCTTGTTCAAGGACGGCAAATTAGTGCATTTTTTGGAGCGCCACCACATCGAGGGCAATACAGCAGACGCCATTGCTGCCAATTTAAAAATGGCTTTCAACAAATTTTGTTAGTTGGAATGTATAGGTTCTTTGTATGAAATAAATGGCTCAACTTCTTCGTGAAGTTGGGCTTTTTTGGTAAAAAGAGAGCTGCTTTGCACAGTTTTCGCCTTTGGTATTATTAAACTCGCCTACTTAGACCGTATCTTTAT
>CAYUZF010000054.1:10883-11106 GCA_964449615.1 uncultured Aureispira sp. | reverse complement strand
AAAGTAACTAAAAACTATTTCCTAAGCTGCCTCCCATCATCACTTTATGTACAATTTTTTTAGTGTGAAAATATTAGCCTGTTTACTGTTGTTGTTTTTTGGTGTCTCGGATGCTTGGGCGCTTACAGCGCGCTACCGCTGTATGATTCGCGATGAGCCGTCGACTACCATTACGATTGGTTGGGAACAAGTGTCGGGCAGCAACCCCGTTGTGTATTACGGC
>CAYUZF010000054.1:10544-10873 GCA_964449615.1 uncultured Aureispira sp. | reverse complement strand
ACGGCGAAAGCTACCCCTACAAGGCATATCCCAACCGCACCGTACACGCCAAAGGCATGCACAACCACTATGCCCGCTTGAGCAAACTGCGCCCCAATACGGTGTATTATTTTGTCATAAAAGACAGCGATGGCAGCAGCCGCCGTTTCTCCTTCAAAACACTGCCCGATGAGTACGGCAGCCGCTTATCCATTATCGGAGGGGGCGACTCGCGCAACCACCGCACCGCCCGCCAAAATGCCAACAAAATGGTGGCGCGTTGTCGACCGCACTTTGTATTGTTTGCAGGGGACATGACAGGCGGGGACAGCAGCCGCGAGTGGCAGCAG